>CAZNVA010000005.1:9713-25218 GCA_964576335.1 uncultured Thermotogae bacterium
AGGCCCTTCTGACGGCAAAATTTGCCTTACTCTGGAGTGATATTATCCCAATTCATCGGGCCGTGGTGGTTTTTTGAGGGTTCGAGCGAAATACGCTTCGGGTCCGTGGCGGCCTTCGGGCTCTGGTTAGCTACCCATGTATTCCTCGTAAATTTCGAGGTACTGCTCGCCGATTCTTTCGAGCCCGTGCCTCCTGGCCGTTTCCCTTGCTTCTTCAGTTAGTTCCTTTTTCATCTCTTCGTTTTCCATGACCTGCCGGATCAGATCGACGAATTCTCCTTTTCCTCCACCCTTCAGACAGTTTCGGCCGTCTTCAAGCCAGCCCCTGTACGCTGGGAGGTCCCGCGTCACTATCGGCAGGCCGTGTGCCGCGGCTTCAAGCAGTACTATACCTTCGTTTTCCTCTTTTGAGGGAAAGAAAAACAGGTCACCGGAAGAAAATGCAGCCCCGATGTCCTCGACGTAACCGGTAAACTGGACGTTTTCCGGTGAATTTTTGATTGCCCTGTCCATTTTCTGGTCAAACATGAAGAGCCTGTTCATTCTATGGCCGTACCAGATAAATTGGTACTCCGGCAGCTCGCTCGCGACCTTGACGAAGGTGGTAATGTCCTTCCTCGGTATCACCTGGCCGACGACGATTACGGTCGGTCGGTCCAGATCGAAGCGGTCTCTGTATTTCTGACGCCCTTCTTTGGAGTACTCGACTTTTGACAGGTCGACGCCGTTGCTGACCACCCGGGTTTTGCTCTGATCGACGCCGAAATCGGCTATCATTTCCTTGGTGTACTCGGAAGGAGCGATGATTCTATCTCCGGAGTCGTATAGAGCTGAAAGCCACTTGATAAATGGTTTTTCCAGGTAACTTGATAGGGTAAAGCCTCCCTCGATGTCCTTTCCGGAATGGGCAAATACGACGCCCATTTTTCCCCGCCTCTGGGCCTGTTTTAACCTGAGATAGGAGATCGGCCCCGGCCAATTTATGTGAATTACGTCGTAAGGCTCTTCGGGTTTCTCCTTCACTTCTATTCCGTTCTCTCGCAGTGCCTTGCGCTGTTGCTTGACGGCTGCAGTTATTCCATGAACACCGTACATGGTCGGATCCTGGTAAACACAAACAGTTTTCATTTGGTAATTCCTCGTCTTTTGGTGGTTCTAATTAGGGTTATGGGTATAAGATTATCGAGCGCACCCGGAAATCGCAACCACTTGTGATTTTCCTCACCATATATGAAGATTACAGAGCGGGATACAGAAGAAGGCGTTTCACAAAAAAATAAAAAGGTTAAGGCATTTTATGAGCTGGCTGGTTTACAACTTGATTGGCCTGGTTTTCAGGTTAGGTATCAAACCCTTTTTTGATCTCCAGATCGATGGGATGGAGCACTACTCCGAATCGCCATCTTCTCTGATAGTTGCGAACCATAAACGAGATCTGGATTCCGTGTTAATCGCTTCCGTCTTCTACTATCACGAGGGCTTTTTGAACCCTTCGACACCCGTTTCCTTTATGGGTGATGAAAACCTGTTTCAGCCTGGCTTTCTGGCTGACTGGATCAAGGGTCCTAAGTTGTTGAAAAAAGCTCTTCAGCCGCTCTCGCTCAATCACGTGCTTCAGTGGCTCAACGCTTACCCGATAGGTAAGCTGAATTTCCACTCGGTTCCGGTTCACGAAGCGCTGCGAATAATTCAGGAAAAGGACGACGACCCGGAATTGCGGGAAGTAATCGAGGAGAAAGCCCTGAAGAGGCTGCTCGATGATACTTCCTTCGGTAGCCCATATATGCGAATTTCCGAGTTCTTCGAAAAAGAAGGTTATCCCAGAAAAAAGATAAAATCCAGTTACTTTAAATCCGAGTTCAGAAAGGCAGTAAAGCAGACCAAACTCGGCGCGGTCAAGGAACAGCTCGGCAAGTTTATCGAGCTGCTTAACCAGGGAGCGATACTTTATATAACTCCAGAGGGCAGGCTTTCACAGGACGGAATGCTCGGACAGCTCAAGGATAGCTTGCTAATTTTGATTGACGAAGCGGAGACGGAAGTCGTCGTTGTTCCCACCAACATTACCTACGACTTCCTGACTGAAGGTAAAACTAAGATATTCGTCCAGGCGGGTGAAGAAATGAAGGGGCTGGACCAGCTCGATAGAAAGGAGAAAAGCAAAAAACTCAGGCGGAGGATTCTTGGTTTGACGACGATAAACCTCGGCCAGCTTGCCAGTTACCACCTCGTGGAAGCTCAGGAAGCCGGCCGAGATAAAGTGAGTGAAAAGGAGCTGTGGAGCCAGGTTAATGATTATCTCGAGTTCTTTCGAAATTCGGATTTCAACCTGGACGAAAGTCTCGCCGAGCCGGAAGGGGTGGAACGCCGCTGGGACTCCTTTATTAATTACTGCAGGAAAAGGGGCGTTTTTGAGGTCCAGGAGACCGGCGGAGGGAGAGAGAGGACCCTGGAGCTCGATTCCGATCTCGGTTACAAGAGGAATACCGCACCCCGTGGTTACAGGCGAGACCCCGTCAAATACTGTGCCAACGAGCTGAAGGGTCTCGAAAAGGTGGGTTTGATCGAACTGTGAAGTTTACGGAATGTGAAGAACTTTACAGCAGGGCAGGTTTGCGGAATTTCCTTCGGTCCTTTGATATACGGCCCAACGAAGACGTCGGTCAGCATTTCCTCCTCGATCGTCCGACAATCAGTACAATATGTAAAACGGCCGGTAGCGGCGGTACGGCCGTGGAGATAGGGGCAGCCATGGGTACGTTAACCTGTCCCTTGAAGGAAAATTTCTCTACTGTTTACGCCGTGGAGCTGTATGGGGGGTTCCAGGAAGCCTTTGAGAAGATAAACCCGGAAGAAAACGTCAGATTCGTTGAAGGTAACGTGCTCGACCTGGATTTTTCGGAGTTCGTCGCCGGGGGAGCCGGGGGAAATAAGCTGGTCGGCAATATTCCGTACAACATTACCGGAAAAATACTGCGGAAAGCCATCGGAAGTAGAGATCTCTTTGATAAAGCGGTCTTTACCCTGCAGAGGGAAGTGGCGGATAGGATTCTGGCGGAACCGGGAACGAGGGACTGCAGTCGGATGTCCTACCTGATCAGGGCTTACGGAGAAGTCAGCCGGGTCATGGACGTCCCCCCGGAATACTTTTACCCTCAACCGGAAGTTTTCTCGACCGTCCTGGAGGTAAATTTTCCGAAAGAAGGGGGACTGGAAGTGGACGAAAACCTTTTTGACAGGCTTCTCAGAGGGAGCTTTACCCACAGAAGGAAGACGATCAGGAACGGTTTAACCAGTACTCCCGAGTTCTCCTTTACGAGAGAGGAGGTCGAGTCTATCCTGGAGGAAGCCGGAGTTGATTCCGGGAAGAGACCGGAAGAACTCACGCTCGGTGAGTTCGCTCGTCTGGCCGGACAAATAGAGGTCAAGAGTGAGAACTAAATCCGCCCCAGTTGCAATACATGAACTGGTTTTTTATCATTGTTGAGAACTCATTGGGAACTGGAGGTATAAATATCGATGGCACAACCAAAAGTCGTTGATGGAAGAGCACATTGCGTTGGTAAACGAAAGGAATCCAGGGCCAGGGTATACCTGGAAAGAGGTAGCGGCGATATAAAGGTTAACGGGAAAGATGTAAATGAATACTTCAGCGCGCTTCCTTTTACAGAAGACACGGTAGACCTCATCGCGCGTAAACCTTTTTCCGTTACGGGAACGGAGAACAATTTCGACGTAGAGGTCAACGTGGAAGGCGGAGGCTACAAAGCCCAGCTGGAAGCAATTCAGCACGGGATAGCCAGGGCCATGACGGCACTGGGAGAGGAATACAAGAAGGATCTCAAGCAGGAGGATCTGCTGACAAGGGATCCGAGAATGGTCGAAAGGAAGAAGGTTGGAAAGCACAAAGCGAGAAGAGGACAGCAGTTCTCCAAACGTTAATACCGCTTTTCCTGTTTATCTATATCGATTCAGCTGAAACCAGATTTGTATGGAGTGAGGTAAAATGAAAGAAGGAATACACCCTGATATGAAGAAAATAGAGGTAAAGTGTGCGTGCGGTAATACTTTCGAGACTTTATCCACAAAGGAAGACCTGCACGTGGACGTCTGCTCGGAATGTCATCCGTTCTTTTCCGAGGGCGATAGATTTCTTGATTCCGAAGGACGGATTAGTAAGTTCGAAAAGAAGTACGGGATCGAATCGGACGAAGCCGAAGGCGAGGAAGCGGAAACAGGCGCCGAGGAAGATCAGGCTCCCGATACGGAAGAGAACGAAGCGGAATAAGGACTTTTTAGCTCTTCAATCTTACCGGGGTTACCATGCCAGTTGGAGGACAGGCAGTCATTGAGGGCGTCTTGATGAGAAACGGGGATAATATTTCCGTGGCGGTAAGGCGCGCCTCGGATGGGGAGATAGTTGTAGAGGACCTGGAACCCCGGGATAAGTTTTCAAGGTTGAGTAATATCCCCTTCGTTCGGGGGATTTTTAACCTCTATGACATGATGAGTACCGGGATAAGGGCTTTGAATCTTTCCGCCGAAATTGCCCTCGAAGACGAGGACGAGGATTTCGGTACTTCCGAAACGATACTGACCACGGGCATAGCTTTCCTCGTTGCAATCGGGGTTTTTGTCGTACTACCGGTCTGGGCAACTAATAACTTATGGGGACTTTCCGAGGCAAACGCCTTTCTGTTTAACCTGGTGGAAGGGCTCATCCGGATCGGTTTCTTTTTGCTCTACCTGGCGGGCATTACTTACTTCGACGATATAAAACGCGTTTTCCAGTATCATGGAGCGGAGCACAAGTCAGTTTACGCGTACGAAAACGATAAGGACCTTACCGTGGAAGAGGCCAGGGAATACAGCACGCTCCATCCCAGATGCGGGACCGCTTTTTTGATGATCGTGCTGGTCGTGGCGATTCTTACGTTTTCGCTCGTCGGCAATCCTCCTTTGTTGATCAAAATCATGTCCCGGCTGTTATTACTGCCGGTCGTTGCTGGAGTTTCCTACGAAATACTCCGTTTTTCCGGCAAGCACGCCGAAAACCCCCTCTTAAAGCCGTTCTTGCTGCCGGGATTGATGCTGCAGAAAATTACTACGCGTGAGCCTTCCGATGACCAGCTTGAAGTCGCCCTGCAGGCAATCAAGCGAGTAGTTGACCGGGAATAACAAATAAAGATAAACTCTCCGGGTGTAAGTTTTAACTACCAACCTTTTTGCGCCCCTAATTTTAACCGCTGATTGCGGTGTGATGTGGTCCGAGCCAGGTTTAGGTACGGATAAGTTGTCCCTTTTTGGCGAACAAGGGCCCGGGTCCCGGAGGCAGTTCAGGCTGGCTTGTGGTTAAGTGAGCGCGGATCAGCTCGTTACTCATTCGATGCTGAGCAATAATTCGTCGTCCTCTATATCACGTTCGGAGAAGCTCTCGAGCAAATCGTCTATGGTTAAGGCTTGTTTCTTGCGGCCGTTTACATCGTAGACTATGTTGCCCCGGTGGAGCATGGTCAGCCTGTTGCCGAGATCGAGGGCCTGCTTCATGTCGTGCGTGACCATAATTGTGGTTAACCCTTTTGCGTCGACCAGTTTCTCGGTAATTTCAATTATTTTTTCCGCGTTTTTTGGGTCAAGCGAAGCCGTATGCTCGTCGAGCAGCAGAAGTTTTGGCGTGGTAAGGGTTGCCATGAGCACGGCCACTCCCTGACGCTGCCCGCCGGAAAGGTGTCTGATTCTCTCCTCCAGTCTGTTTTCCAAACCCAGGCCAAGTTTGCTCAATTCCTCCCGAAACTTCTCCTTTCTCTCCGGAGTCACGCCCCGGCGAAGCCCTCGACCCGATTTTTTCAGGGCAAGGCTGAGGTTCTGTGCCACGGTCATTCCGGGTGCGGTGCCCTTACCTGGTTCCTGGAACACCCGGCCAATATAAGCAGCACGCTGGTGTTCGGAATAGCTGGTTACGTTAGTGTCGTCCACGAGCACCTTGCCGGTAGTGGGGTAAAGGTTGCCAGCGATCAGATTCAGAAAAGTTGTCTTGCCGGCACCGTTGCTTCCAATTACCGATACGAAGTCGCCTTCTTCCAGGTGGTAATCAAGCCTTTCCAGGGCAACGACCTCGTTGTTTGTCCCCTCGAGGAACTTCTTGCTCAGGTTAATTACTTCTAACATCATTCCCTCCCTTAGGTTTCTTCTCCAAATCGCAAATCTATCTTCCCTCTTACCTGGGGAACTGCCAGGGCCAGGATGACTATCATCGAAGTGATCAGCTTTAAGTCGCTGGACTTAAAGCCAAAGTTGTGACCGTACCTTAGTGCCACCATTATGGTGGTTCGATAGATCAAAGAGCCGACGATTACGGCGGTTGTCATCCAGCGGAAGCTCTTGGTCGGTAACAGAGTCTCTCCGATGATTACGGAAGCCAGCCCGGCTATTATGGTTCCAATTCCCATTCCGACGTCCGCGAAACCGGAGTACTGAGCGACCAGCCCGCCGGACAGGGCAACTAACCCGTTCGAAATGGCAAGACCGAGGATCTTCATGCTATCCGTGTTGACGCCCTGAGCCTTGATCATCTGTTCGTTGTCCCCGGTTGCCCGGAGGGCCAGCCCTACCTCTGTATTGAAAAACAGGTCGAGTAAAAGCTTTACGGACAGGACGAGCACTGCAAAAAACAATAGGGTCGAGTAGCGCCCCAGTCCGAGGGGTTCTATCAACTTGTCGACCTGATCGATTAGTGTAACTCTACCGATCAGGGGAATATTTGGCCGGCCCATGATCCTCAAATTTACTGAGTAGAGCAGGGTCATCGTAAGAATACCCGCAAGCAGGTTCAGGATGTTCAACTTGGTGCTCAACATGCCGGTCAAGGTTCCTGCCAGCACTCCTCCGACGATACCAAGTACTATAGCAAGAACCGGGTTCCACCCGATTACAAGTAGAGAAGCGGTGATCCCCGCCCCCATAGGAAAGCTGCCGTCAACAGTCAGGTCTGGAAAGTCCAGCACTCTGAAAGTTATCAAAACCCCGAGAGCCATTAAGCCGTAAACAAGACCTTGTTCAAGTGAGTTGATCAGAAGTGACATCGATTGAGATCACCGCTTGGTTAATTTGGTTATCCTCTTATTCCTCGGGTACCCAGAGCCTGTCTCCGAAGAACAACCGATCGGCCTGTTTTTGTACCGAATCGGGGAATTCGAGGTCGATTTCGCTTGCGACGTTCAAGTTCAGTGCCATTGATATGTTTTCTTCCGTCTGTTCCAGTTCATGAATCGGTATTTCGTTCGGTTTTTCCCCTTCGAGGACGCGGACCACTACTTCCCCGCATATCCTGCCGTGGCGCGCGTAACTCCAGCCAAAAGCGGCCACCGGTCCGTCCTGTATAGTGGTTGGATCCGCTGTAACAAGGGGAATATTCTCGCTTCTCGCGACCCCGGCAACGGCAGGAAGGGCGGAAACGACCGTGTTGTCAGTTGAGATCCAGATTGCGTCGACCCTGCCCTTTAGGGAATCCGCGGCCAGTTTTACCTCGCTGGTTTTGTTTGCAGTTGCCTTGACGATTTCTATTCCCATGTCGCTCGCAACTTCTTCGGCTATGGAATTGAGGTAGCGGGAGTTTGCCTCGCCCGAGTTGTAGACGATACCAATTTTTTCCACTCCCGATCTCAGGTCCGTGATCAACTTGATTTGTTTTTCGACCGGCGTCATGTCAGTTACCCCGGTAATGTTTCCGTTGTTTTCCGGGTTCTCGTAATTCGAGTAGTCGTCAACCAGCCCTGCCTCCACGAGGTTGGTTACGGCGCTAACCACTATCGGAGTTTCGCTGAATACTTCCGCAGCCGCCTGTGCCGTAGGTGTGGCAATCGGGACGACTATATCTACGCCTTGCGATTTGAAGGTCTGGGCTATTGAGAGGGCGTTATTGAAGTCTCCCTGAGCGTTTCTAAGCAAGAACTCGACGTCCTTGCCCTCTTCGTAACCATTTTCTTTGACTACCTCCATTACCGCGTCCCGCACGGCGTTTAAGGCCGGGTGTTCGACGATTTGAGCTATTCCAATTTTTACGGGTTTTTCCGCGGCCGCTCCGCCGAAGAAAAGACCGAGTACAAGAGCTAAGCCGACCAGGACAACTAAAGGAAGACTTCTTTTTGTCTCCATGATTACCTCCTGTGAGGTAGTAGATATCTCTTTTTATCAACCACGCCAAATAAAAAAAACTATAGGATAAACCTATAGTTTGCCCGGGTTTAGGGTAATATTCTGCCGTCGCACCCTAAACCTTACTTGTACCAATAATAATAAGTATAGCTAACTTCGTACCTCTCCTCTCTCTTTATCACCTCCACTGATCTATTGGTTTGATTCTTTTTCTGAATCATCGTCAAACGTACCTCGACTGTTTCATAATTTAAACAATAATATCTATTTTTGGGTAAATTGTCAATCCAAAATTCAAAAAAATTGTGATCTATAGAACTTATTCCGGCGGTTCCTCCGGTTTTAAGGTTGGACCTTTGGCTCACGTTAAGGGGTAATTTCCCTTTTCCGAAGATCGCGCTGGTTCAGTAGCCGTAATACCTTTGTTTGCCATTATTAATGTTGGGTTGTCAACTCTCAGTCTTGTATAACTGTATAATTTTCATTATAATCCGTTCAATCAACCCAAAAGGAGGGTAAATAGTGAAAGAAATTCAGAATATTAAGAACGGATTTTCCGGAATTTTGCTTGGACTGGTAATCTTTTTGATAGCTGGACTGGTATTTCCCAGTACCGGCGTCCAGGCTCAGGATAAGCCGATCAAGATCGGTTCTTTGATGGCGATGAGCGGTGCTCTGGCTTCTTACGGACCGCCTATTAACAATGGGGTGCTACTTGCAGCCAAACACATCAACGAGGCAGGGGGAGTTCTTGGAAGAGAGATAAAGATTATAACGAGGGATAGCAAGACTGACCCCACGAGCGGCGTGGATGCGGCTAAGAAACTGGTCGACGTCGACGGGGTTAACGCATTCGTGGGTGCCCTATCCAGCGGTGTAACGCTTCCGGTAGCGGAGAGCGTATCCATTCCCAATAAAGTAGTTCAAATAACTCCGTCCTCTACCACACCCCAGTTAACCGGACTGGAAGATGATGATTACGTATTTAGGACCGTTCCAAGTGATGCACTTCAGGGAGTAATTATTGGCCAGCTGGCTCTGGATCTCGGTTATGAGGAACTGTCCGTGGTCTACGTGAATAACGATTACGGAAAAGGTCTGGCGGACGCAGCAGGAGACTGGTTTGAAGAAAGGGGCGGAGAGGTTCTGAAAAAAGTTCCGTACGAAAAAGGAAAGGCTTCTTACCGGGGTGAGCTCCAGGAAGCTACGGCTCAAAATCCGGAGGTACTTGTACTCATTGGATACCCGGAAAACGGTGCGAATATTCTAAGACAGGCTATATCAGGTGGATACATAAACGAATTTATCTTCCCGGACGGCATGCAAGCCCCGGAAATCATTGAGAACGTTGGTGCGCAGTACCTGAACGGTACTTATGGAACCGCGCCCGGCTCGAAGGATACTCCTTCCGCAAATACGTTCAGGGAGACCTATACCGCAGAATATGGCTCTACACCCCCGAAACCATTCATGACGAATGCCTACGATGCAGCTGCGGTAATTAGTCTGGCTATGCAAAAGTCCGGCAGTACCAGCTCAGAAGCAATTAAGAATAATTTGAGGGACGTAGCCAACCCACCGGGAGAAAAAGTGTATGCAGGACCCGAGGGTTTCGCTAAGGCCTTCCAGCTTCTGGAAGAAGGCAAGCAAATTAATTACGAAGGCGCGGGCGGTTCGGTTGACTTTAACGCCGATGGTGACGTAGTATCGCCAATACAGGTCTGGAAGATAGAGGATGGGGAGATAATAACTGATCGCGTGGAAGAAATCGCCGTGGAGGATGGAAGATTCGTACCAGCTAAGGTAGTCGAAGAGGAGTAATTTCTCACTTTAATTTTTTAGAAATAGTAGAGGGGCCCGTTTGTTCGGGCCCCTCTTTCTTAATTACTACGTGTTTTAACCGCCACTAGCCAGACTCAAGTAGCCCTTTGATTCTCCAGAGTCCTTATATGTTGCTTATTCCTTGCTTCCCAGTTTAGAAATAACCTTTTCCCTGCCAAACAGCCCCTGTGGTCGAATTAAGAGTATGGCATCCAGCAGGATACCCATAAGTAACATCCGGACGAAACCGGCTTTGCTCGTTATACCAGAAGGCAAAACCCCGATAAGGAATTCACTGCCTATCCAGACTCCCCAGACCACGAAAGCTCCAAGAATTACCCCTTTGTTGCTTCCTGTTCCCCCCAGAAGAATCATCAGCCAGACTATGAATGTGGACATAAGAGGCGTGAAGGAACTTGGGCTAATGAACCCGATGTAGTGGGCGTACAGTGCTCCCGAAACTCCCATAATCATTGAACCAAAGACGAAGGACTGCATCTTGACGTTCCAGCTGTCCTTTCCGGACATTTCAGCCATCTTTTCGTCTTCACGCACAGCGTTAAGCATTCTGCCCCAGGGAGAACGGACCCCTACTTCGCTGAGTCGGTAGAAAATGAACAACAGTGCCGCTGCGATCCCGAGATAAATCCACTCCGAGAGATCAGCTCCGACCAGATTCCTCAAGGGCTGGGGGATTCCCCGAATACCCCATACGCCATTTGTCAGCCATTTCTCGTTTTTCACTATCAGCCGAATTGTCTCGGATATTGCCAGCATCGATATCGCAAAGAAGCCACCCCGGAGCCTGAGCGCAGGAAACGCCAAAACGTAAGCCAGAAGTCCCGAGAGGACTACGGCTCCGAGAAGCCCCACGATAAAAGGTAGACCGAAGCCACCGACGTAATCCGGCGAGGCCGATGTAGTGAGCAATGCCGAAGTGTATGCACCAACGAAGTAAAAAGCCCCAATACCAAAATTCATTAACCCGGTAAAGCCCCACTGGAGGTTCAATGCAAGAGCGGCTATTCCGTAGGTACTGGCCATTATCAAATATGAAATAAAATAACTTAGCATTTTTTCACTCTCCCGTTCCGAATATCCCTTGAGGTCTGAATAAAAGTACGATTACCATCAGGACGAAAGCTATAGCCGGTTTATAAGCGGTCATCAGTACGTCGAGATCCATGGCGTTAAATATGTTTTGCAGAACTCCGGTAAGCATCTCCTGGGCGACCCCGATGATCATTGCTCCGACCATTGCACCCCAGACGTCACCTACGCCGGCCACGACAACAGCTACGAATATCGGAATCAGGATGTTCCAGCCCATTATCGGTCTGATCTGAACCTGAATTCCGTAGAGTATTCCGGCTGCAGCAGTCAGAGATACCGCTATGATCCAGGTCCAGTTTACCACGCTCTCGGTATTTATCCCCGTGACCCGCGCGAGGGTTTCATTGTCCGAAGCGGCCCGCATTGCCTTACCGATCTTGGTCCGTTTTAAGAAGAGGTAGACCGTTATAACCAGGAATAAAGCCGTTCCAACTATGAAGAATTCGTCCGGCTTGATGGTTATTCCCAGCGGATAACGATTTGCCATCTGCAAACCGCCGTAATACTGGGCCTGGGGGCCCCAGACCAGCCTGATAATGGAACGCAGAATGAAGGCTACTCCAAGCGAGGAGAGTGCCAGAAAAAGTTCGCTTGAGCCACGTTCACGGAGAGGCTTAAATAGCACTTTGTCGAAGAATAGAGCGAAACCGGACATGATAACCATTGAGAAGACTATGCCAAGAATCATCTGTGGGCCAAAGGACAGGCCGGGGAAGTTGCCCCAGCTCGGCATCGCACCCACGAAAAACAGAGCAAGGTAAGCTCCAAAACTAAGCATATCTCCGTGGGCGAAGTTGAAGAAATTCAATATATCGGCAATCAGGGTAACCCCAATTGCTCCAAGCGTAATTATACTTCCTAGAATAATTCCGTTTACAAACAGATCAGCCATCTGTACTCACCTCTTAACCCCCAAAGTAAAGATCCTGAACTCTGTCGGTCTCCAATAACTCTTCCGTCTCACCTGAAAGAACCATTTCGCCGGCGGATAGAAGGTAGGCTCTATTGGCAAGCCGCAGTGCATCTATCGTCTGGGCAACCAGCAGGACCGTTACGCCCCGTTCGTTGATTTCTTCCACTTTACTCAACATCATCTTAACCAGGGACGGCTGTAAACCGGCTGTCGGCTCGTCTAGAAGGAGAAGTTTGGGCTTTATCAGGAGTCCGCGCCCTACTGCGACCATCTGCTGCTGGCCGCCGGACATCGTACCCGCCTTTTGCCCCATTCTCTCCCTTAATTGAGGAAATATAGTACAGATTTCGTCGATTCTATCCTCGAAGTCACCTTCAAGAGTAAAAGCACCCATTTCCAGGTTTTCTCTAACTGTCAAAGACGGAAAAATGTTATCATCCTGTGGGACGTAACCCATCCCCATTCGTATGGTATCCTCGGGCTCCGATCCAGTTATATCCGTTCCACTCAGCTCCAGCCGGCCTTCATCCGGCTTAATCACACCGGAAATCGAACGCAACAGCGTGGACTTACCGGCTCCGTTGGGTCCGATGGTAGCCACGAGTTCTCCTTCGTCTATATCCAGTGAAATACCGTGCAATACGTCAACTTCCCCGTAGCCAGCGGAAAGGTTGCTTACGTTAAGTAGTGACAAATCCGTTCACCTCCTGTTGGTTTAACTTCCCAGGTAAGCTTCAATTACCTGTTCGTCGTTTCTTACCTCTTCCGGTCCGCCCTCAGTTAGCTTTTTCCCATCTACGAGGACGATGATAGGGTCGCACAAGTCCATTATGATGTTCATGTCGTGCTCTACGACCAGAAAAGTAATTCCTCTTTCGTCACTGATCTCCTTTACGTAGTCGTTTACCTTGTTCTGGAGAGAAGGTGGTACCCCGGACCCCGGTTCGTCCAGCAAAACCATTTCCGGTTCTGCCATCATCATCCTTCCCAGATCAAGTAGCTTTTTTTCTCCACCGGGGAGGTTCTTGGCCAGGTCGAACTTCCGGTCCTCCATTTCCAGAAAGTCCAGCACCTCCAGGGCCGTCTCCTTGTGACCATCCTCTTCTCTGCTAACCAGGTTCCTGTTGAACCAGGCGTTCCAGAGCGATTCACCAGTTTGTTGGCGCGGTATAAGCATCAAGTTTTCCAGGACTGTCATTTCCTGGATCTCTCTTGTAATCTGGAAGGTTCTGAACAGGTTTCGTTCAAAGATTTCGTGCGGCTCGAGATCGGTGATGTCTTTGTCTTTGAAGTAAACTCGGCCCGAGTCGGGTTCGTGAAAACCCGTCATCAAGTTAAATAACGTGGTTTTACCGGCCCCGTTTGGGCCAATTAAACCAGTTATAGTCCCCTTTTCAACTGAGAGAGAACAGTTTTGAACTGCGTGAATCCCTCCAAAACTCTTACTGAGGTTATCAACCCTTAACACCTGAATCACCTCTAAAAAGTTTTCTAAAGAATAAGATGAAGCTTATGTTGATAGAGCGGCACATCCTTGGTTAACTGAGAGGTCCCCTTCTGCTAAAATGTCTACCCGCAATTGTTTAAAAACTTTGAGTTTTACGTATCTTCGTCTATTTTTAGCTGTCGTGATTTTTTCGTTGCTTCCTCGATTGCCTTGAAGAAAGCCACCCGGACTCCGCCTTCCTCCAGTTTCATTATTGCGTCGACCGTTACGCCGGCGGGAGTGGTGACCATGTCCTTCAATTTTGCCGGATGTTCGTCCGTTTCCAGGACCATTTTCGCGGCACCGAGCAGAGACTGAGCCGCCAGCTTGGTGGCCCTTTCGCGGGGCAGCCCAACTCTGACGCCTGCTTCGATCAGGGATTCTATTATCAAGTAACCGTAAGCAGGACCCGAGCCGGAAAAACCCGTGATTGCGTCCATGAGCTTCTCGTCCTTAACCACTTCGACCAGGCCGACGGGCTCGAAAATTTCTTTTGCCATTTCGAGTTCGGCTTCATTGGCGTATTTACCGGCTACGAGGGTTGTCGCTCCGCTGTTTACGGTAATGGCGGTGTTGGGCATTGAGCGGACTACGGGGATTTTTCGGTCCAGCTTGGCCTCGATGAATTCGGTGGTTATACCTGCGGCTACGGATATCACGAGCTGGTCGGGAGCAAAGGCAAAACTTACTTCGTCAAGAACCCTTTCTATCATCTGTGGCTCGACGGCGAGGACTACGATATCACTCCGGTTTACGACCGCTTCGTTGTCCGTGGTTGACTCGATACCGTACTTCTCCGCAACTTTTTCTGCGCTTTCCTCGTGTGAGGTACTGCCAAAGATGTTTTCGGACCTGACTATATCGTTTTTGACCAGCGCTTCGACGAGCGTTCCTCCGATGGTTCCCACGCCAATAATTCCGATCTTTTTATCTTTTATGCCGTTATTTTTAGTTTCCACAGATTGATCACCAAAGAGGTAAAATTTGTCCAGATTAAACAAACTGAGAGTTATCATAACTAATTTAGGGTGAGGTTACAAGGGGTGACGGCCGGCGGGAAGGCGGTTATTCAGGAACTAAAAAGGTCTTTCCCGGGTTGAATCAGGTCACCCGGCTTCGGCAGTTCCTCCGTTCCGTCTTCCTGTCCCAGAAGGGAGGAAAAAGTTTTTGCGTTCTTGGCGGATTTCCCCTGGTAGTGGTTATTGAAAAGGATGACCATATCGTCCGTGTACTTCTCAAGTTCCTTCGTTTTGTCCACCCACTCCTCCAGTTCCTCTTCGTCGTAGAGATAATCGTACCTCATGTGGGGGTCCGGTGGGTTCCACCAGTGTTCTTTTCTCCGACCGTGAAACCTTATGTAGCCCAGTTCGGTAGTTGCCTTTACTGTCGGCGGTACCAGACGGGGGAGGTCCGGAGCGTCGACGCAGACGTAACCCAGGTCGTTGTCACTGAGAAATTCGAAGGTCTCCTCCTTGATCCAGTATTCGTTGCGAAATTCGACGTTGACCCTGACGTCGTTCAACTCGTCCCTCAGGAACTTTAGGTGGTCGTAGTTCCCCTGATTCGGTTTGAAGGAGTAGGGGAACTGGGCGAGCGTGGTGACCAGTCGCCCGCTCTCGACCAGTGGTTTTATCCCGGCTCGAAACTGCTTTACCGCGGATTTTGCTTTGTCCCGCTCGTGAGTCAGTTCGCCGGACAGTTTGACCACGAACTCGAAGTCCTCCGGTACTTTCTTGAGCATTCCTTCGAATATCCCGGGGGTGGGAAGCCGGTAGTAGGTAAAGTTTATCTCGGTTAGTTTGAAGTAACTGGAGTAGTGCTTCAAGAAGTGCTTCTTGTCCAGGCTGCTGGGATAGATGACACCTTTCCAATCGTCGTAAGAATAACCGCTGGTCCCGATTTTGATCACGCTTATCACCGAGCCTCAATGAACAGTTGCTTAAACAATTTTAGTCCGGTATCCCCGGTTTTTCACGTAATCCCCTGCTTGAGTTGGTTTTTGCTACTGCTTTTATCTA
>CAZNVA010000006.1:0-23164 GCA_964576335.1 uncultured Thermotogae bacterium
TTTTCACCAGGATCAAAAGAGTTAACGACAAATTGGCTCCACTGACCGGAATTCACCAAAATTAGCCAAGGAAGCCCCAGGGCTTACCCTAAGGAGGAATCGGCTGGTTTTGGTCCAGCACTCAAATGAGATATGCAACTTGGCTCAAGTACTTAAGTTGATTCCTAGTTTGTTCGGCAAATAGGTAGAATTAACGATTTCCTGGACCAAGCAGCTTTCCTCATTTGAGTGCTGGGTCTTCTTTTGTAAAAGAACAAAGTCCGTAGTTAAACTTGCTTGTCTACAAGCCCCGTACCTTGGTGCGGAGTAATTGACTCACCGGTTGAAAGTCGACTTGCTAAAAAAGACCGGCAAGTCTTTTTACGTGCGATTTCTCCTCTTCGATTACGTCCATGATCAAGTCCTGATCGTCCGAGTTCTTTGCGTTCTGTAAAATCTCGTAATAATAGAGTATAGTATCTTTTTCCAGAGAAATCGCAATGCTTAGAAGCTCGTCCCGGTTGTTTACATTTTTGGCCTCTTTTATATTCTCGTTTGCCGGAGTAAACACCTTGGAATCGGCAAGAGCGCTAAGGTAGCTATCCTCGAGTTCGCCGTACAGCAGCGAGTTCAAATCGGGCCCATCTTCCATTTCCGCGTCACCGAGCATTTCTTCGAAGGTTTCTCTGTGTTTTACTTCCTGGTTGGCCAGATCGCTAAATACCTCTCTGATTTCCTGGTCCTCCGTCTCCTCGAGCATACCTTCGTAAAATTCGCGACCGTTCTTTTCTATCTCAATTGCTATTTTTAAGGTCTCTTCGGCTGAAAAAGGAATTTTGGTCATCTTTACCTCCCAGTAATGTTGAAAATTATGACTTTTTCTCGGCCAATCAAAGCTCTGTTAGCTAAATATATCGGGCAACAGGGGTCAATTCAATAATATTACCTGACTAACGACGTCAACCGCATTTTTCCGGCTCGGAGCCCAAGAAAAATACCAGACAAAAATGGTTCGAATAGGTCATTCGGACTAAAGTACTTTACAAGAATTACCCTATTAAGTAATATTGGTCAAATGAAATATTTAACCGGATTACGCTGTGTATCTTGTGGTGAAGATTACGGGCCAGATGAACTGGATTACACCTGTCCGAAATGTGGAACGAGAAAGGGGACACTGGAAGTAGTCTACGATTACGAAGCGGCGGGCGAAGAGTTTAAACGGGAAGTCAGAAAGAAGGAAGAACCTGACGTCAAAAAGTACGCTCCGTTGCTTCCCATTGAGAACCTGGAAAATCTGCCACCGCTCGAAGTTGGAGGTACGCCGCTTTACCCATTTCACGATTTAACGGACGAAGTCGACGAAATCTGGATCAAGGACGACAGCGGCAATCCAACCGCCTCCTATAAGGACAGGGCAACCATGCTGGCGATAGCTGCGGCAAAGCAAAAAGGGATAGATACGATTACCTGCGCATCAACCGGGAACGCTGCAAGTTCCCTTGCCGGCCTCGGGGCAGCTTCAAACATGGAAACGATCATATTTGTGCCTAAGTCCGCCCCCGAAGCAAAAATAACCCAGTTGCTTGTATACGGAGCCAACGTATTTGCAGTGGACGGAAGTTACGATCAGGCTTACGACCTCTGTCTCGAAGCTGCGGAAAAGTACGACTGGTACAATAGATCCGCCGCGATTCACCCTTACCTCGTCGAAGGTAAAAAGACCGGCGGGCTGGAAATGGCCGATCAACTGGACTGGGAACCACCCGACAGGGTATTTGTTTCCGTCGGTGACGGCTCGATAATTAGCGGGCTATCAAAGGGTTTCAAGGAACTGGCAAAAATTGACCTGATCGAGGAACCCCCTGAAATCATCGGCGTTCAGTCGGAAGGAGCGGATACGATCGCATCCGCCTTCGCCAACTACAGCGGCGGCGACGTAGAATTAATGGAAAAAAGCGCCAATACGGTGGCTGACAGTATAGCCGTGGGGAAACCGCGCGATATAGTGAAAGCAGTAAAATACGTCCACGAGAACGGCGGTCATTACATGACGGTAAGTGACGAAGAGATAACCGAGGGCTTAACTGAACTCGCCCGAAAAAGAGGAATATTTGCCGAACCAGCCGCTGCTACAGCCTATGCGGGGTTCAAAAAGGCTCTGGCCGGTGGGGAACTCGAGGAAGACGATAGCATCGGGATATTCATCACGGGCAGTGGGCTAAAGGACGTAAACGCAGCGAAGAAAGGTGTTCAGGACGCCACGGAAGTCGCACCCGAACTGGAGGCCGTCGAACGGGTACTGGAAGAAAAGAACATTCAGTAGGTCTCCTGAATTTAGCTCATCGTTAGTCTTTCGCAGACGGACGGACCCGGTTGAAGATCACCAAGGCGGGATAAAATGCAAATAGACGTAACCGTTAACGGAGAAGAGTACCACCGTGAGGTGAGGCCTGACAGAAGATTACTGGATTTCCTGCGTGACGATCTTGGTTTTACCGGAGTCAAAGAGGGGTGCGGGGTCGGCGAATGCGGGTCCTGTACCGTTTTGATAGATGGCGAATCTCACTTATCCTGCTTGACGTACGTTCCCCAGGTCGACGGCTCGGAGATTACCACGATCGAAGGACTCGAGGAAAAAGGTGAACTCCATCCCCTGCAGGAAGCTTTCGTCGAAACTGGAGGGGTGCAATGCGGTTTTTGTACTCCCGGCTTCATCATGGTGGGGCTGGAATTGCTGAGCAAGAACCCGGACCCAACCAGGGAAGAAATTCGGGAAGGGATCGAAGGTAATATCTGCCGCTGCACCGGTTACTCTAAAATAGTCGACGCCATCGAACTGGCAGGGAAGAAGTTAAGAGAAGAAGGAAAGAAGGTTGAAATCTAAACCGCAACCGTACACGGCAATATTGCTTGCGGCCGGCGAAGGTAAGCGTTTCGGCGGTTTTAAACAGCTGGTGGAAGTCAACGGGAAGCCACTGCTCGGTCGGACCATGGACAGAATAAGTAAAGTCAACTGGAAACACAATCCCGTTCTGGTTCTTGGCTACCGCGCCGAAAATATTCGGGAAGAACTCGACCTGGACGGCTTTAAAGTAATTCATAACGAACGCTGGGAAGAAGGTATGAGTACTTCGGTAAAGACCGCCATCGGATCAGCCGATTCCGGGACCCGGGGTTATATTTTATTCCTGGCCGACATGCCTGCCGTACCGGTTTCGGCTATAGAAAAAGTTCTGGAACTTGCCAATCAGGGCAGCTCCATAGCAGCGCCGGAATACAGGAGACAGCGTGGGTTTCCGGTCTACCTGGATCGAAAATGGAAGGGCGAATTGCGGGAAGAAATATCGGGGGACAGAGGAGCAAGGAGAATAATTAGAGAAAACCGAGAGGAGCTGGACCTTGTACCGACGGCCCACAAGGGCGTCTTGATGGACGTGGACGACCGGAAGGACCTGGAAGAGATCGAGCTGTTTCTGAAAGAGGAGGGGGATAAAATTGGGGTTTGAAATCCTGGTTCCGGAGGATCAGGACGAACTGTTCTCACTTATGGAAGAAGATAACTACCATCTGCTTGCCGGGGGTACGGATTTATTCGTAAAGATAGAAAAGGATATGGTTGACCCCGACCGGATAATTGATATTACGAAAGCCTTGAGTGATACGTCGCTGAAAAACGAGGAGGAGCAAGTAGAGATTCCCGCCACTGCCACGCACGGTGAACTGGCCAATTCGCCGATAATTCGAGATGAATTTCCGATTCTCGCCGATTCGGCAGAGGCGGTTGGTGCAGTCCAGCTGAGGAACATGGCAACGATTGGCGGAAATATTTGCAACGCCTCCCCCTCGGCCGATACGCTGATCGCTCTGTACGCGCTAAACGCCCGGTTAAAGCTTAAAAGGGTCGAGGGGACCAGAACGGTTTCGATCGATGATTTCATCACGGGACCAGGGAGCACGGATCTCCAGTCCGGCGAGTTTCTCGAATCCGTTATCATCCCGAAGATCTCGGACGGCTACGAACATTACTTCAAAAAGATCGGCCGTCGGAATGCCCTGGATATCTCGGTTTGTTCAATGGGCTTTTTGATAAAAACGGACTCCGACGAGATCGAGGACGTCAGAATTGCCTACGGTGCCGTGGCTCCAAGAATAATAAGACCGACGTCCGTAGAGGAATTTTTGCAGGGTAAACCGGTTTCCGGAGAAGTTTTGCCACAAGCAAAAGAACTGTTAAAGGACGAGATTTCGCCGATCAGTGACATCAGGGGTTCGGCGGAATACAGAAAAAAGGTCGCGCTCGGGCAGCTCGAAGAACTCGTAAATTGATAGCGGAAAAATATTAAAAACAAAGGGTGTCTTACTTTGCACCTGGATTATTTGATCAAGAACGGACATCTCGTTCGGGAACGGAACTCCTTCGAAGGAGATATTGGTATCGTCGATGAGGAAATCGCGATTATTGGGAGTTCAATAGACGAGCGAAATGCGGATCGGGTCTACGATGCTTCCGGGTGCTACGTAGCTCCAGGGTTTGTCGATGCTCACACTCACATGCAGCTTCCCGTTGCCGGAACCGTTTCCTCCGATAGCTTCTTTACCGGCGGCAGAGCAGCCGCCTGGGGAGGAGTAACATCGATCATCGACTTCACCACTCCCGATCACGATCAGGATCTGCCTGCCGCAATCGAATCAAGGAAGAAAGAGGCAGAAAAGTCACCGATCGATTATTCCTTTCACGGTACCCTTTACGGTTACGAGTCCGTGAAACCCGAGCAGCTCAGGACGGCAATGGAGATGGGGGTCACTTCATTCAAGTTTTTCACGGCCTACGGGGAATCGAACCGCAGGACTCCGGACGGAGAACTGGTAGAAGCCCTACAAGATATCGGAAAACTCGACGGGCTCGCCATGGTCCACTGTGAAAACGACGAGATAATAAGTAAGAAAAGGGAAGAACTGAGCTCGCAGGGAAAGGAATCCATCAAATTTCATCCCGCAAGTCGGCCCGATTATTCCGAGTCGGAGGCAGTCGGTAAAGTAGTGCACCTTGCGGAGGCAGTCGGGGGGAATCTGCACCTGGCTCACCTCACGACGGAAGAAAGCATGGAAGCCCTGGCCCGGGGGAAGTATTCCCGGGGGTCAATTTCCGGTGAAACCTGTCCACAGTACCTTTTGCTCACGGAATCGGTCTACGAAGAGGAAAACGGACACCGCTACGCGGCAACTCCTCCGCTACGGCTGGACGAGGACCGCGAAGCACTCTGGAACGCGATCGAGTCGGGATTGATCGACACGGTCGCTACCGACCACTGCCCCTTTAAAAACGAACAGAAGGACCCCTTTGAAGGAAACTTTCTGGAAATTCCGCAGGGTTTGCCCGGAGTTGAAACTCTGGCCTCGTTGCTCTTCGAGGAAGGAGTAAGAAAGGAACGAATATCGATGGATCGGCTGGTGGAACTAATTTCCGAGAAGCCCGCTAAGAGGTTCGGGCTTTACCCGAGGAAAGGTAGCTTGCTTGTCGGAACGGACGCGGACATAGTAGTGTTTGACCCGGAGAAGGAAAAGAGGATTACGCCGGGAGAACTTCACATGGAAACGGACTTTAATCCTTATACCGGAAAAACAGCAAGAGGCTGGCCCCGGTTCGTATTTCTCCGCGGAGAACCGATCCTGGAGGAAGACGAGTTCACGGGCCGAAAAAGTGCAGGAGAATGGCTAAAACGCAATAAGATTAATACCAGGTGATAAAATGGGAAAAATTATAGATGACGTAAGGGAAAAACTAATTCGAAAAATCAGATCAGAAGGAGAAGTGCTCGGAGAAGAGTTTTTAAAGGTAGATAGTTTTTTAAACCATAAAGTCGCCCCTGCAATGTTAAACGCCATCGGTAAGGCCATCGCGGAGAAGTTCGAGGATCTTGGCGTCACGAAAGTATTAACGGCGGAAGCAGCCGGTAATATAATTGCTTATACGACTGCGGAAAACCTGCTGGACCAAGATAAAAACGTGGAGGTCGTGTACGCCAAGAAAGGGGTGCCGACGACGATGACTGGAGAGGAGATTCGGACGATACAGTCCCCCACCAAAAAGAACAAGACCACTCTGGCCGTATCCGGAAACTACTTCGATTCCGATGATAGAGTCCTTATCGTCGACGATTTCCTATTTACCGGAAGAACGGCGGGTACATTATCCGAGATCATGGAAGCTCTTTCCGTCGAAGTGGTCGGCTACGGCTTTGTCATTCGAAAGAAAGGGTCCGGAGGTTACAAAAAACTGTCTCGGACAGGCAAGCCGATTTTTTCCCTTGTAGAAATCGAATCCATGGACCCACAAACGGGCGAAATCACCTTTATCCAGTAACTTTTTAGTTCCGAAAAAGCCTTACGTGATATCTTTCGGGTTCGAGCCGAGCTATCAGGCATCCCAGCGGCACCGATTACGACTCACTTGCCCTCAGTTAGTTGTCTACCAATCAATTACACCGCACCAAGTACGGAGCTTGTAGAAAAACAATTTTAATCACTATATTGGGTTGTTTACAAAAGAAGACCCAGCAGTCAATCGAGCATGTTTCTTTTATTTTTACCGAATGCGAGCTCAACGTTTAGATTGCCTGTATACTTTTTACAGGGAGCATGTCCTCGATTGACTGCTGGACAAAAACCAGCCGAGTAAAAGCCCAGGGCAAGCTCTTGGGATTACTCGGCTAATTTTGGTTAAAAAGTATTTGAATTGGTATCGAGACCAACTTAAAATATATCAGTTGGTAATTGATAACTATTATTGATTCTCTGACAAATTAATCCTTCAAGGGAGCATTAGAAGTGGAAAAGAAAAAGCTGTTCGCGACTTACGCCGTTGGCATATTAGTCATTGTGCTGTCCGTTTCACTAACAGGCCATCATTTTCCCTTGTACGCACAAAATATCCCGGACAACCTGGCTGAACTAGAAACTGGTGTTTTCGCCAGCGGGAAACTTGGGTACATAAGCGACGGTAAGGACCTTGGTTCGGAATCCTACGAACTAACCAAACTTAATTCCGGCGAAATCAAGTTATCATCCGAGGGAGTTGTTACGCCACCAATACCCATACCATTCGTAAAACCCAAAATAAAATTTAACCAGGAAATAATTGTGGGTAGTGACCTGAACCCAAAGGATCTGACCCTTGACTATAACGGGCCTCTGGGAATTGGTAGCTCAAAAATAAGAGTCACGGTAAGCGACGGTCGGGTCGACGCTGACCTCGGGGGTAAGAAAAAGAGCGGCCAGCTGAATTCGAGCATGGCTTTCTTTCAGGGAACCGGAAGTTCTTCCGCCCTCACTACCTTAATTCTAGCCCGTTTAAACAGTTCCGAGAAGTTAACGGAAATCAGGACAGGGGGAACAGGGCCCCAGAGTGGGAACGAGGACAGGCTACAGGTTAATCTGGAGCTTGTCAGAAAGGAAACGCGAGAGTTGAATATAAACGGCTCGCTCCAGACCGTTGATCGTTATGTGCTAGACGATCCCGGCTCCAGCGTAGATAAGGTTATACTTTCCAGGGAGGGTGCGTTTATAGCTTACCTCAGACTGGGAGGCGAAAATTCCTTCTACGTTTACCGAACTGATCTTCTCGGCGAGGACTATAAATTTTCTTCGATTGAGACTTAAAACTAACTGCCCTAGCACGAAAAAGGAACCGGGTTCTATCTTGTTTATTGCTAGTGGATGATTTCCTGCTTGTTAACGTCCACCAGACCTTTATCAGTTAACCTGACTTCCGGGATAACTGCCAGGGCAAGACTGGTTAAAATCATCATTGGCTGCGGCAGTCTCGCTCCAAGAGCAGATACGGCCTCCTGAACTCTCTCCAGAGATTCGGCTACCTCCTCCGGGTCCTGGTTGCTCATCAGGCCGGCTATTGGTAATTCAACCGATGCCGCTATTTCCCGGTTCCTAGCGACGGCTTGACCCCCGCCGGTTTGCTCGAGGTGACGTGCCGCCACGGCCATGTCCTCCTCGTTACTCCCGAGGACGATCATGTTGTGGCTATCGTGTGCCACCGTAGAAGCCATGGCTCCATCGGCGAGCCCGAACCCCTCTACGAGTGCCCTTCCGACGTTTCCGGTACCATTGTGCCTTTCCAGTACCACGCACCTGTCGAGGGAGGTGTCTTCAGCTTCGTATCCGGCCAGGTCAAGTTTTTCGGTAATTATATCGTTCTGATGGACTTTTATCCCGTAATCCCGTTCGCCCTCGCTAAGGCGGAATAACTCCGGAGCCAGGTTCGAAGCTATTTCCAGCTTACCGGTCAACTCGGAAGCCCTACCGTGCGGCCAGTCTATTTCTTCTACGGACTGGCCCCCGAGAAAGGTTGCTTCCACTTCCAGAGTTTCCAGGTCTCTGATTAAGTTTATATCGGCCCTTCTCCCCGGTGCTATTGCACCCAGTTCGTGATCGAGTCCAAATCTCGTCGCCGGGTTTAACGTGGCCAGCCTAATTGCAGTTACTGGTTCGAGGCCTTCCTCGATCCCCCGCCTTAACGTGTGATCGACTCCACCTTCTTCGAGCAGGTCTATCGGATCCCGATCGTCCGTGACCAGACAGAACCTGTTCGGCGATATATCCGTTTCCGTCAGCGCCCGAACTACTTCCGTAAGGTCTGCCCAGCCGGAACCTTCACGGACGAGCGTCCATAAGCCCTTTCTGGCTCTCTCCACCCCCTCTTCCTTTGTCACCGCTTCGTGGTCCGAATCTATCCCCATGGCCGCGTAGCAGTCCAGTTCCTTTCCGACGAGACCGCTCGCGTGACCCTCGATTGGAAGCCCATGTCTACGGGCGAGTTTCAACTTCTCCACCGTCTCCGGATCCCCATTTATCACGCCGGGATAATTCATCATTTCCCCGAGTGCGGCAGTACCCTCCCAGCCAAGAGCCTCATCTATTTCTTCTCGGCCAAAACTTGCACCGGTCGTTTCCAGTTCAGGGGTACTGGCCGGTACACAGGAAGGTACCGTCAGAAACCCGTTGAAGGGACTTCTCTCGACCTCCTCGTACATCCATCGCACGCCTTTGAGACCATACACGTTTGCTATCTCGTGGGGATCGTAAAAAGCAGCAGTTACTCCCTTACCCGCCATTAATTCGGCGAATTTTGCAGGGGCAAGCATGGAACTTTCTATATGAAGGTGGGCATCGACGAACCCCGGAGTTAAGTACAATCCTTCCGCGTCAATCACCAGATCAGCTTTCTCAGCATAACGATCAAGGTCTGCCGCGACTCGGGCAACTCGCCCGTTCTTAACGGCAACGTCCCTGTCCAGGACTTCGTCAGTCAATACGTTGACGAGGGAGCCGTTTTTAAACACCAGGTCGGCTGGCTTTCCCTCTCTAATCGTCTGAACCACTTCTTTTCGTTGCTGAAAACCCCTTTCTACTCTCTCGGAAGCCAAAAAAACCCACCTCCTGACTGATGAGTTCTCGTTTCAACTAGGTTATTGGACCTCGCTGCAAAAATCCACCGGTAAGCTGAAAAGGCTTGGATAATTCTGAGCCTGATACCCTTGCTCCTGCCATTTCAATCGAGGCTAAAAATAAAAAAGCCCCCCATGGCTACTGGGGGGCAAATAATCTGAATCCCAGATAATACTAAACGCTTCCACCCATGGTCAAAGCCATCAGGGCTTTCTGCAGGTGGAGTCTGTTTTCCGCCTGATCGTAGACAAAGGAAAGTTCCGGATCGTCCATTACTTCGTCTTCGACCTCGTTACCGCGGTCCACCGGCATGCAGTGGAGCAGGTGACCCGGGTCGGCAAGCTCTTCCTGTTTTTCCTTGGTGTACTGCCAGTCCTTGTGCTTGCCGGCCATTTCAATTTCTTTCTCCTTGCCTATTTCGTACCTGTCCGGACTCATCCAGTTTCGTGGATAGACGATGTCGGCGTCTTCAATGGCCTCGTCCATGTTGTTAGTGACCGAGAAGGACCCGCCAGATTTGTCCGCGTTCTCCTCCGTCAGCTCGAGTACGTCGGGGTCGAGGTCGTAGCCTTCCGGGTGAGCCAGACTGACGTCCATGCCAAACATGGCCGACGTCAGGATGTTGGACTGAATCGAGCCCCAGGAACGGACCCAGGGTGAATACGCCCAGGTAACGGCGATCTTTTTGTCCTTCAGGTCGCCGACCTTTTCCTGCATGGTCATTACGTCGGTCATGGACTGACACGGATGGTAGATGTCGGACGCCATGTTGATTATCGGGACGTCGGAGTACTTGCCCATCTCGTACATGATCTCCGTACCCTGACCGTAGTAATTGACTTTATCCTCCAGGATCCTCACGCCAACTCCTTCGGCGTAACGACCCATGACCTTGGTAGTGTCCTTAATTGATTCTCCGCCACCCGGTTCCCTGTCCAAGGAAATACGCATGGTTTCCGGTGCCAGAAACTGCGAGTGACCGCCAAGCTGACTCATACCTGCCTCAAACGACTGTCTGGTTCTGGTGGAAGAGTTGAAGAAGAGCATCATAAACGTATCGTTATCCAAAATATCCGGCTCTTCCCCGCTGTAATACCTGCTCTTCAGGTCATTTGCCACTCTGAGTAGTATATCCAGTTCCTCTTTTGACCAATCCTTGACGCTAATCATGTCCTTGCCTTTTAGATGGTGCCAGCTCATTTTTTACCTCCTACGATAGAAGCAGGCTCAACAGACCTTTCTGAGCGTGCAGTCTGTTTCCTGCTTCCTGGAATACGACCGAGTTCGGACCGTCGATGACCTCATCCGTTACTTCCATACCCCTGTCAGCCGGCAGGCAATGCATGTAGTACGCATCGTCCGTCAGGTCCATCTTGTCCTGAGTGGTGATCCAGTCCTTGTTGTCCTCAAAGACTTCCCGGGCCTTGTCCAGGTCCGCCTTCGAGCCGTCGGTCGGCTGGAGCGTCCAGGACTTCGGGTAAACGACGTCCGCGTCTTCAAAGCCCTCTTCCATGTCGTGGACTATCTCGAAGTCGCCACCGTGTTTGTCGGCTCTCTTTTCAGTTGCATCGAGTACGTCGGGATCGAGGTCCAGACCTTCCGGATGGGCCAGCGTTACGTCCATACCCATGGTAGCAGCGCTAATGATTGCCGACTGCGGGACGGAAAGTGGCTTTTCGACGGAGCCGGAATAAGCCCAGCTCATTGTAAACTTCTTGCCGGTCAGGTCCTTACCCATCTTTTCCTGCATCGTCATCACGTCGGCCAGCGCCTGGTTCGGGTGGTAACCGTCGTCCTCCATGTTGATTATCGGTACCGAACCCCAGTTGGCGAACTCCTCGAGGATCTTATAGCCCTTTCCGTATTCCCAACCGGTCTTGTCGCCGTAAATCCGGATTGATATTGCGTCACCCATCTCGGAGAGCACGCGGGAAACGTCGCTAACTCTTTCAGTCGAGTAAGCTTCTTCCTCGCCCTCAAGCGCCGGGGTATATACGGCACCGGGCTGGAGGAAGTGTGCGTGACCGCCGAGCTGAGTCATGCCGGCTTCGAAGGAATTCCTCGTCCTCAGTGAAGTGTTGTAAAAGAGCATGAAAAGCGTCTTGGCCGGCAGCACGTTCGTCTGTTTTTCTCCTCTGATCTGTTTCCGTTTCAGATCATGTGCGGCCTCCAGAATTGCGTCGATCTCGTCTCGGTCAAAATCCAGCCAGGTCAAAAAGTCCTTTCCATTCAGTTGTGTGTTTGACATGTTTTCCTCCTTTTATTTCTTATGAAGTAATTGTGGTTCCAGTATTTCCGTCAAGTGCTTCCTGTACCTTGCTCAGTGACGTGATAACGGCCCTGTCTCCGCCGGACTCGACGAACTCGATTCCTGCCTTCACCTTTGGTTTCATCGAACCACGGGCAAAGTGGCCCTCTTCGAGGTAGCTCCTCGCTTCTTTTACTGTAACTTGATCCAGTGCTTCCTGGTCCGGCTGATTGTAGTTGAGGTAGACGTTTTCAACGTCCGTGAGGATCACCAATAGTTCGGCATCTACGTCCTCGGCCAGTTGTTCGGTGGCGAGATCCTTATCAATCACTGCTTCTCGGCCGACCAGTTTGTCTCCTTCCCGCACTACCGGTATTCCGCCTCCACCGGCGGCAATAACGACGGTGTGAGCTGCCAGCAACTGCCTTATCGGCTCTTTCTCCACGATTTCCTTCGGCGCAGGTGAAGGTACGACTCTCCTGTAACCTCTACCTGCGTCCTCTATCATATCGTAACCTTTTTCTTCCTGCATTTCCTCTGCGGCTTCCTCGGTGTAGAAGGGCCCTACCGGTTTGGACGGGTCCTCGAACGCCGGGTCGTCCCCGTCAATCAGTGTCTGAGTCAGTACCGTGGCTACCGGTATATCCCCTCGACCGTTTTCGTTAAAAACGTTATCCAGGCTCTGGGAAAGCATGTAACCAATGAACCCCTGGCTTTCCGCACCACAGACGTCCAGTGGATGAGACGGAACTTCTTCCTTTGCCAGTTCGTTCTGCAGCATCAGGTTACCCACCTGCGGACCGTTACCGTGAGAGACGACGATCTTATACTCGCCCGACAGCACCATTTTGGCAAGCTGCTGCGTGGTCTCATTTACGTTCTCGATCTGCTGCTTGGCCGTACCCTCCTGGCCTGGCTTCAAAATCGCATTTCCCCCTAACGCAACTACGGTTAGGGTCTTCTCGCTACTTTCCATATTTTCCCCCTTGTTGGAGTGATAATTCATCTTTCTTCTCTCTCCAGGGCATCTTCCATCAGCTGCCAGTGCTTTGCGATGGAGTCCCTGGCTTCTTCTAAATCCTTATTCTTGACGGCGCGATAGAGTTGCTCGTGTGTATTAAAGCAACGCTTAATCCTGGAATCGTCGACGAGGTAGTACCGATGAGTCAATTCACGGTAGAGGGAGTCGTTTATTGTCGCCAGCAGCGGTTGAGCCGCCTCAACCACCAGCGGGTTCCCGGTAAGGCCGACGAGTGCTTCGTGAAAATCGTGATCCGCGTCCATGTACTGCTGGTACTCCCTTTCCGTCGACCTCTCCCTCATTCTATCCAGAGCTTCTTCGACCGGCTTGAGCTTTTCCTCCTCGAGGTTGTCGACAGCTATAGCCAGCATGGCGTTTTCCAGGTTTTTACGGGCTTCGATTATCTGCAGGTGGCCCGTTTCCTTTTCTATTAGCGATAGATCGGCCGATATAAGCTTGCTCTCCAGTATTGAATCGCTGACGTAAGTACCCGAGCCTATCCTGGTGTCAACGATCTCCAGAGCCTGGAGCCCACTGAGCGCTTCTCTGACGGAGGGCCTGCTAACCTCCATCTTCTCGGCTAGCTCGTGCTCCGACGGCAACTTATCGCCCGGCTTCAGATCCCCTCTTTCGATTAACTCGATTATTTGTTCCGCCACTTTTACGCTCTTCTTCTTCGAGGGCTTGATTTTATTAAACATTTCGGTTCCTTCCACCTCGTCCATGGTTTCGGAAAGCTTTACTGGAACTCGACAAAAGATTACCCTCTAACTAACTTTTTGGTCCTTCTTCTCGGCTTTAAGCTCTTCCAGCAATCCGGTTTTTTCGTTGAACTCCCTTATCCGGCGATCGATCTCGTCAACCTGCCCGTGGACCTCGTCCCAGTAATTCGGCCAGTCGTACCACTGCGCGTCCAGTTCTTCCGTCTCCTTGCCCTGCTGTTCGATCCAGGTGTAATATTTCAGGTTATGGACTCTCTTTTTCTGATAGTAATCCATTTCCATCATGTTATCCGTGGTCACGCCTTTTATGAACCTGTGGTAGTCCTTAATCGCGTCCTCCCTGGAGTACTCGCCGTGTTCTTCCCGCATTTCTTTGAGCCTGGAATCGTAAAGCTCCATCGAATCTGTAAATACGGTCAGTACCACGTCGTCCTCGCCCAGCTCGTAGTAATTGGCGTACTTTATGGCGGAAGTCAGGTTGGCCACGGAGGAAATCCCCAGATTGGGAAGTTGCTCGATCGTATCGGTCGGTACGTTCTGCTCTTCCAAATACTCCTTGCCGGCCGGTTCGTTGAAGAGTCTGATCATGTTCATCGAGTTTGAATCGTCTATGTCGATGACCATGTCCGTGTTTCTCACGTTATGAATCCACGGTACGTGCTTATCGCCGATACCTTCGATTCGGTGGCCACCGTAGCCGTTCCTGAGGAGCGTCGGACACTGCAGTGCCTCCCCGACGGCCATCTTTGAGTTGGGGTACTGTTCCTTGAGGTAGTCCCCACAACCCATCGTGCCGGAGGAACCGGAGGTCAGAACGACGCCGGAGTAGTTGGACTTCGGAGTCATTTCCTTTTCCAGCACCTCTTCCATCGCCGCACCTGTTACCTCGTAGTGCCAGAGGTGGTTGCCGAATTCGTCGAACTGATTGAATATAACGATGTCGTCCCTGGTCTCCTTCAGCTCCCAGCATTTTTCAAAGATCTCCCTGACGTTACTCTCACAGCCGGGCGTAGCAATGACCTCACCCGCGACTTTTGACAGCCAGTCGAACCTCTCCTGGCTCATTTCCTCCGGCAGAATCGCAACGGACTCACATGCCAGAAGATCGGCATCGTAAGCTCCACCCCGGCAGTAATTTCCGGTTGACGGCCAGACTGCTTTTTGGTAGGTCGGATCGAATTGGCCGGTGGTTAGACGGGGAACCAGGCAGCCAAAGGTAGCTCCCACCTTGTGCGAACCGGTGGGGAACCATTTTCCGACAAGTGCAATAACACGTGCATCGACTCCTGTCAGCTCGGAGGGCAACTCCATGTAATTAACCCCGCTGTAAAGCCCTCCCTGCTTCACGGCGTCGTTTTTCCAGGTAATCCTGAATAGGTTACGCGAATCTATATCCCAGAGGCCGATATCTTCCAGTTCGTCCTTTATGACTTCCGGAACGAGCTCCGGATGCTTTTGCTGCTCGAGCGTCGGTATGATTATGTCTCTTTCTCTCGCCCGCTCCACCGTACTTTCTAACTGGTCTTCGTTCATCGATAAATCTATAATCTTTAACACCTCTCCTGGTCTTGAAAATTTTTAAAATCGTCTCAAACCATTCTTTCATTCAGTTAACTATTCCAAAAGGTCAGGACGGATCCACAGTGCGATAACTTTGACCTTATTATTTACAGACACGGACAGGACCCCAGAAGACCGGACACCCGGTTAACTGAATCCGAAAAAGTCGAGAAACTTCTTCAGCGTTCCAGTCAAAGAATCCACTTCCACGTACTCGTCCGGCTGGTGCGCCATTTCGATCTCGCCGGGACCACATATTATAAGCGGTGAGGCCAGCTGAGGTATGAGAGCGGAGGCATCCGTACAGTACGGAACTATAGCTTCCTCACCACCGGGGGATACCTCATCACCCCGGTTGGCTGCATGCAGGAAACCGGCCACCTTTTCATCGTTCGTATCCGATACAATGGGTGCCTGATAGGTAGTTATCTCCGGGGCGAAGCTTCCCCCGTACCTTTTGACAAGTTCCTCTCCTATATCACTTATTGCATCAAGCGCGAGTTCCTTGTGTTTTTCCTTTATCACACGTATATCCAGCTTTACAGTCGCCTGGTCCGGGACGATGTTAACCTGCCAGCCCCCTTCAAACTGCCCCACGTTGATGGACGTACTGCCAAGCGAACCTTCGTTCGGGAAGGACCTTACCTCTTCAACTATCGCCTTAGAAAATTCGGCAGCCATCATGACGGCATTTATCCCCTGTTCCGGAGTAGAACCGTGAGCTGCCTTTCCAGAAAAATTCACGTCCACCCAGAGTTCCCCTTTCTCGCCGATATAGGCTTTTCCGTCGGTGGGCTCCGTAACAACGAGTAATTCGACTTCATCACCCAACACCCCATTATCTACAAGAGAATAAGCACCACCGTAACCTCCCTCTTCATCAGCAGTCAGGGCGACAACAACGTCGTTTTCCGGTTGCCTGCCGGATTCCATCAACGCTTTTGCCGTGGCCAGTATTACGGCAACGCCACCTTTCATGTCCGCACTGCCTCTGCCGTAGATCTTTCCGTCCTCGAGGACGGCTTCGAACGGGGGGAAACTCCAGCTTTTCTCCGTCACGTCAACGGTATCCAGGTGACCACAAAGGACTATGCTTCCTTCGTTCCTACCCGGGATTCTACCGACTACGGACCTTCTCTCCTGGCCGTCTCCCTCCAGGGGAACTGATTTGGTATTTATCCCCAGGTCTTGCAGGTAGGATTCCACGTAATCCGCCATCTCCCCCTCGGAGCCGGGTGGATTTACGCTTCGAACCTCTATCATATCTCTCGTGAGTTGAACTACTTCGTCGTAGAATTCCCGTTTTTCTTTAAAATGAGAACTATTAGGCAATATATCCCACTCCCCTCGGCAAACACCCCTCTACAGCATTCGGACTATCAGAAGGTAAGAACTCCCGATAGGAAAACAACAAGGCTTCACGAATTCAGGTCAACTAAAAGTATGATAACGGAAACCTGAAAACCTGTCAAACAGATTTTAGAAAAATTGAAATATGAGGACAAAATATAGAAATTTCCTTTAAACGACCTGAATCATCTCAAAATACCATCTGTAAGACAAATAACTAAAACCAGGATTGGCCCCTGTCTCGATTGCTAGCTCGCTCAAATAGATTCCCCCTTAGTTGCGTTAATATCCCGAAAGGGGCAATCTGTTTTAAGATCTCTCCCTGTAACCGGACAGAATCCTCTCGGGAGTAGCCGGATATTGAAAGACCCGGTTTCCGATCGCGTGGCTGACGGCGTTAACTACAGCCGCGTGCGAAGCCATCAGTGGAACCTCTCCCAGTCCCTTAGCTCCGTATGGGCCTTCCGGATAGTCGGCCTCTACGAAGTCAACCACCAGGTCGTCAGGTACGTCCTGGGAAGTCGGCATCAGGTAGTTGGTCAGATCCGGGTCGGGAAACTTACCCTGGCGTTCCTCGAGGTCCTCCGTCAGTGCGTAACCGATTCCCTGGGCGACGCCGCCCTCGACCTGCCCGGCAGCGGTGGTCGGGTTGATAATCCTTCCCGAGTCGTGCACAGCCACGTGTTTGGTCACCCGGGTCTCGCCGGTCAAGGAGTTTATTCTAACCTGGCTGACGTGGGCAGCGTAGGAGTAGACAAAGTAGGCATCTCCCTGGCCCGTCTCCGGTTTCCAGTTCTTCATGCCCTTTCTTGCCCAGCCTTCCGCCGCCATATCCACGTTTTCGGACCACATTTCTCCGGCCACTTCTTTCAGAGGGACGCGGTTTGCATCGTCCGATTTATCGACGGCGAACCCATCCCGAAAGCTCACTCGCTGACAGCCGAGAATATCCCGGGCGATAGAACTGATCCTGTGCTTGAGGGTCTCCAGGGCATCCATTATCGCGTTACCGGCCATCGTCGTGGTCCTCGAAGCAACCGTGGGGCCACTATCGGGGACCCGTGAGGTATCGACTTCGGTCAGTGATACGTCGTCAATATCCAGACCCAGGGGGTCAGCGGCGATCTGGGCCAATACGGTTTCCGCCCCCTGTCCCATCTCGGTATTTCCAACCGCTACAGTCAGCGTACCATCTGCCTCGAGCTTTACATAAGCTCCCGCTTTTTCGAGAAAAGGAGCACCGGCACCCATGCCGACGCCGTACATGACGGTGGATATACCGATCCCTTTCTTGAACTTATCGTGATTTGCGTTCCAGTCCTCGTATTCTGCCCTGGTCTCGTTCCAGCTGGACAGTTCCCTCGCTCTGTCAAGCGACTTGCCAAGTCCGACGCTTTTTTCCAGTTTCTGGTTGGTCGCGGTGCGGTCTCCGGAGCGCAACACGTTGCGATCCCTGATCTCTACGGGTGACTTATCCACTTTCTCCGCCAGCAAATCCATCTGAGATTCGTGCGGAAAAATCACCTGAGGGCTACCAAATCCCCGAAAAGCCCCATTGGGCACTTTGTTTGTCGCGACGCTATGGGCTACCACCTTTACGTGGGGAACCGAATACGGTCCCGGCGTATGAACGAGTGACCGGAAAAGTACGGCTTCGGAAAGCGTCTGGTAGGCTCCGGAATCTATAAAGACGTCCGCCCTGATTCCAAGCAGGTTTCCGTCCTGGTCGGCAGCTGTTTTATAACGAACTACGGACGGGTGACGCTTGCTGGTCGCTTCGATATCCTCTCGCCTGTCGTAAACTAGCTTGACCGGCTTCTCGGTTCGGTAAGCAAGCAGAGCAGCCAGAACGGCGACCTGGGAGGGCACGTCCTCCTTCCCGCCGAAAGCCCCTCCCGTTTCCAGCTGAACAACCCGGATCTTGTTGATCGGATAGCCGATTGCAGTAGATACCGCTTCCTGAACGTAAAACGGGCACTGCATCGTCCCGTGAATTTCCATCTTACCGCGGGATACCGGAACGGCGGTAATCCCCTGCGTCTCGATGTAGCCGTGCTCCTGGTGGCCCGTCCGGTACTCGTTTTCCTCAACCACTTCGGCCTCTTCCAGGGCCTTATCTATATCTCCCTTTTCCAGGACCATCTTGTCGTATAAGTTGCCTTCTTCGTTCACGTCGTCCTGGGCTACCTGCGGGCTGCCGTTCTCGAGTGCTTCAATCGGGTCAAAAACGGCTTCCTTCTCACTGTACTCTACCTCTACGGCTTCCGCACCCTGCTCTGCAGCTTCCTTGCTTTCACCGGCAACCAGAGCTACGGGTTCACCGACGTAACGGACCTGATCGGAAGCCAGGGCCGGCTGATCATCCTCGATTACGGGCACCGCATTTTCCCCGGGAACGTCCTCGGAGGTAACGACGGCTTTCACGCCCTCGAGATCTTCCGCCTTTGAAGTATCCAGGCTCACGATCTCTCCACTGGAAACGCTACTACGGACTACTGCCGCATGAAGCAAACCCTGCGGCTTGTAATCGTCGGCGTATATTGCCTTCCCGGTTACTTTATCTACGGCATCAACCCGTGTTTCGCTCTTGCCGACCGGACCGGAATTATCTCTATCCATTTCGTTCTTCTCTTCTGAGCTTTTCATAAGACCCCCGGATCACTGAACAATCCCACGTATTTTTAACGCGGAAAAACCAAAACTCAATCAAAAAAGGCCAGCAAAACTTGGCCAATTATAATCGGAGATTCGATAATAGTTTAGTCCCAAAAGCAGGCCAGTACTCTAATAGAACTGGGAGGCGATTTCGTTCTGCTCGGCAACGTATTCAAGCAACTCCTCGTCAACCAGCTCTCCGTCCTCGACGAGCACCTCACCGTTAACCATGTTGAAATCGACACCCTTGGTATCGCACATCAGCAGCGCCGATACCGGGTCCGAGAGGCCCCCGGCGTATTCCAGACGATTCAAATCGACCATAACCAGGTCGGCAGCTTTTCCCGGCTCAATCGAGCCCAGCTCGTCCTCACGACCGAGGACTCTAGCACCGCCAATGGTCGCGAACCGCAATACCTCTCTCGGGGTGATCGAATCCGCTCCGTACTCGACTCGCTGCAGGAGTAAAGCCTGTCTCAGCTCCTTGATCATGTTCGACGTATCGTTACTTGCGGAACCGTCGACCGCCATACTTACGTCGATATCAGTTTCCTTCATGTCCACCACGGGGGCGATTCCGGAACCGAGCCGCATATTGGAAGAGGGACAGTGCGACATCCCGACGCCCGCTTCCGACAGCTTTTCTATCTCTTCTTCATTGACGTGAACGACGTGGGCAAACCAGACCCTTTCATCCAGCCAGCCAAGTTCCTCCATGTAATCAACCGGCCGGAGCCCGACCTCGTCCAGGCAAAACTGGGTTTCGTCCTCAGTTTCCGCCAGGTGCGTGTGGAGAGCAAGGTCCTCTTCCCGCGCTATCTCGGCGGTCTTTTTCATGATCTCGTCGGTTACCGAAAAAGGCGAACAGGGGGCCAGAGCGACCTGGGTCATGGCAAACTCATCCCTGTCGTGATATTGATCGATAACCCGTCTGTACTCCTCCATTATCTCCTCTTCCGTCTGCGTAACCTTTTTGGGTGGTAGGCCTCCGTCCTCTTTCGAAAGCGACATGCTGCCTCTGGTCGGATGGAACCTGATCCCAACGTCCCTGGCCGTCTTAACCTCTTCGTCAAACAACTCGTTCTGCCCTTCCGGAAAGAGGTAAAGGTGGTCGCTGGTGGTGGTGGCTCCACTGAGCAGGAGCTCTGCCGAACCGATCACCGTACTGGTTCTTATCGCCCGGGTATCTATCTTTGCCCACCTTTCGTACAGTTCCGTCAGCCACGTAAATAATTTGGAATTGTTTACTTCCTTGAAGTTACGAAAAAGTGTCTGGAAAATGTGGTGATGCGTATTTATCAAACCGGGGATCATTACTTTGCCCTCTCCGTCTATCACTTCACCCGGTTCCTCCCCCTTGTAAGGAGAATTCCCCACTTCCTCTATTTCGTTACCGTCGATCAGCACGTAACCATCTTCTATTTCCCGACCTTCGGGGTCGGCCGTAAATATCGTACCGACGTTTTCGAATAGTATTTTTTCACTCATTTTTTATCTAAGGGATGGTAATTGTGAGGGAGGTTTTTTGCAACAAAACTTTACGGAAGTTAGCCGGCGGATCTTGCGCAGGCAGGTTCTAGAGTCAACCGTTCTTGTCCTCGTACATTTTTTGGTCTGCTTCCTCGAGTGCTTCTTCCACGTCCCTGTTCTGCTCCGGACTCCAGTGGGTTGCTCCCATGGCGAGGGTTACTTCACTGTCCAGTATATCGTTGCTTTTACTCCATTCTTCCAGATTATCCTTTAGTCGGGAAACCACGAGTTCGGACTCCCCATCAGTATCCGGCATCATAATTAGAAATTCGTCGCCCCCGTATCGTACCACAGTGTCGGCGCCGCGGACGTTATTTCGAAGCACCTTAGCGATTTCTTTGAGCACCTCGTCACCGGTCTGATGAGAGTAGCGATCGTTTATCTCTTTGAATTGGTCGATATCAACCATCAAGAAAGCTACGGGCCGCGAATGCCTTTCCGCTTTTTCGACTTCCTTTTTCAGGGTCTCGTTGAAGTACCGCCGATTATAGAGACCGGTCAGCGGGTCCCGGATCGCCTGGCGCCTCAACTCCTGTTCCAGTCGAATCCTTTGGACTTCCTCATTGAGGTGACCGGCGAGGATCTCGGCCAGCTCCACGTCCTTTTCATCAAAGCTTCCCACCTCTTCCGAAATGACCTGAAGGTTCCCTACTTCCCCGATGGGTACGCTTATGAACGCCCTGTAACTATTCTCGGACGGTTTGGCCTCCGGGAAGCTCCTCACGTCATCCCCCCAGATCGTTTCCCCTTTCTCGACGGTTTTACCGGCGATCCCTTCCCCTATTTTAAACTTTCTCGTTTGCTCTGCATTCAGGTCGGTCGAATTCGCCCTGGGTACAAGGTAATCCCCTTCCACCATGGCAATAGCGGATAATTCGAAGTCAAGCATATCTTCTGCTGCCTCTACGGCAGTTTGGGCCAGCCCCTTTTCCGAATCCTCCTGCTGGAGTCTGTCCACGGCCTCGTGGAGTTTACGCAATTTTTTTCTCTCTTCGTCGTAAAGCTGGAGCCTTTCGATACCCTGAAGTGCTACTGCGATCTGCGAACCGATTACTTCCATTAACTCGCGTTCCTTTGCGTCAAAAGCATCCTTATTCTCGTTTTGGAAGTCCAGGGCACCGTAAAGCTCCCCCTCAACCTGAAGAGGAATCACGAACTCGCTTCCCGGTGACGTAGTTCCCTGAACGTACCGGGCGTCAGCCGTGACGTCTTCCACGTAAAGCGGTTCGCCTTCACGACACGCTGCCGGGATCAACCCCTTGCCTTCGATCGGCGCCTCCCAATTCTCTGAAGCTTCCAGGTATTCCCCCTTGATCCGAACAACCTTGATGAGGTCCCCATGCTTCTCACAGATGCTGTAAGTGCCGTAGCCCAGAGCTTCTTCCACTCCTTCCAGGGCGAGATCGTACAGTTCTTCCTTGTCTTTCGTTAGCTTGATCTTTTGTGAAAGTTCCTCCACTGCCTTCAGCTTCTCTCTATAGGTCTTTCGTTCGGTGATTTCCCTGTTGATCGAGAGCGTGGCAGGCTCTCCTTTATACTCGGTCGGGGTCACGACTACTTCCGTCCAGTACCGGGAGCCGTCCCGTCGAACCTTACTTTCGGTGAAGTTTACCAGCTCTCCCCGCTCGAGCCTCTCGATTATCTGGTCGTAATTCATTTCTTCCGGTCGTTTAGCCGCCAGGTCTTCCATGATATTCATGCCGATTAACTCTTCCTTTCGGTAGCCGGTCTGCTCGACCGCGGTGGAATTGACGTCCAGTATGCGTCCGACATCCTCGCCCCGCAATCGGGCCAGAAATACTGCGTCCCCCATTTCCTCGAAGTACCTGTGATACCGTTCTTTGCTCTCCTCGAGCTCTCGTTCCGCGCACTTCCGTTCCGATACGTCCCTGAGGCTGACAAGAAAACGCCTATCATCGTTGACCTCCAGAACTCTGCCCCTGAGCTCGACAGGTACCTCTTCCCCGTCCTTCCGCACGTCCACCGTCTCGATCGGTTCCCCCGCATTGGTGGATTCTACTATCCTGGCCGGCTCAAGCAAGGATCCATCTTCCGGAACCATCTTCTCTGCCGATTCTCCGAGTAGTTCCTCTCTGTCGTATCCGAGGGTCCGACAGGCTTGCTGGTTGACGTCCAGAACCTTTCCGTCGGAATCCTCTAGAAAGAGGGCTTCCGGCAGAGAGCTCACCAGTTCTCTGGCTTCGTAATCCGAAAAGGACATCTTATCCGCCCTTAGTTAACATCATTCAAATTCGATCTCGCCCTCTTCGATCATATCGAGAAGGATCTCGACTACTTCCGGATCGAATTTTTCGCCCTTACCTTCTCGAAGCACTTCCTCGGTCCTTTCCTGCGTCCTGGCTTCTCGATATGGTCTTCTCGTACTCATTGCCTCCGCGACGTCGACCGGGCCCAGTATCCTCACCTCGGTCGTTAGCTCCCCATCTTCCAGTCCATCCGGGTAGCCAGAACCGTCCAATCTCTCATGGTGATGCAGGGTCATCTCTGCCACGGGCCAGGGAAAGTGGGTATCCTCCAGAATCTGTCGGTAACCGACCTCCGGGTGCGACTTGATCATCTCCCATTCTATCTCCTTCAGTTCACCCGGCTTGGTCAGTATCGTCTCGGGGATTG
>CAZNVA010000007.1:0-20617 GCA_964576335.1 uncultured Thermotogae bacterium
TTCAGCCGAGGCAAGCCTGCGCCGGCTGGATACGGAGTACGTGGACCTAATTCTGATCCACTGGCCCAACCCGGAAATACCTCTCGAGGAGACGGTTCGGGCAATGAACGAGCTGGCAGAAGAGGGCAAAGTAAGGAACCTGGGCGTTAGCAACTTCGGAATCGATCAGCTGGAAGGGGCGAGAGAGTTATCCTCCTACCCGATAGTTACGAACCAGGTCAAGTACCATCTGGGAACTGATCGGTCCTCGCTGCTCGAATACTGCCGGACGGAGGACGTCCTCCTCACCAGCTATAGCCCGCTGGGTCAGGGGGAGATCCTTGACAACGAAACCTTGAAAAGGCTCGCCAGCAGTTACGGAAAGAGTCCGGGGCAGCTGGCGCTAAAATGGTTGGTCGAACAGGATCGGGTAATCGCGATACCAAAAGCCAGTTCGGAAAACCATTTGCGGGAAAACCTGGACCTCTTTGACTGGGAGTTACGGCCCGAGGACAAAGAGGAACTCGATGAATTGGTCATCAAGACTTGAACCTCGGTCCAGCCATTTAAAACGATTTTCGAGTCCGAAGATCCGGTATAGTTGACCGGATCCAACCCATAAAAACCTTACTCAGAGGTGATCCTAATGGTAGAGCTTCCATCTTCGAATGAAGAATTCGATTCGGAAGTGGATTACGAATCGGACGTCAGTAAGGCAGATCTCGTTTCCTTTCTGGAAGAACTGCTGAACCAGTTAAAGGAAGAGAACGCGATTACCGTTTCCATGGTAGGAGCAAAAGCAAAATTTCCGTTTGAAGAACCAATTAACCTGGAAATCGAAACCGGCTACAACAAGAAACTGAACAAGAAGGAACTGGAAGTCGAAATCGAATTCAGGGAAAACAGCAACCAAGCTTAACCGTAACATACGGGCGATTTTCAGGCGAGCAGGTTGCTCGATTTTCACCTTTACCCAGGTATTTGTTAATTGTGCAACCCCTGAAAATATTTGGATAAATACCCCCGTCTCCGGCCTATCACCGAAGACGGGGGCCAGTTTTTTTGGATCCCTGTTACCGATTTTAGACCCTAACGGCAGCGGACGGCCACCTGAGTCGCCCGATACACTTCCATAACGTCATGAACACGCAGAATATCCGCGCCCCGAATCACCCCAACCACGTTACTCGCAATAGTGCCTTCAAGCCGCTCTTCGGTCGGTAGATCCAGAGTTGCTCCGAGAAAGGACTTCCGGGACGTTCCGAGCAGCAGCGGGTAACCTAGCTGCTTGAACTCCTCCAGCCTTTTTAAGATCTCGTAGTTGTCCTCCAGACGCTTCCCAAAACCGATTCCCGGATCCAGAACGAGCTGCTCGTCCTCGACCCCCAGTGCCTTTGCCTTCTCCACCCTTGCACCGAGGAAATCCCTGATATCCCCTACCGGGTCGTCGTAAGTCGGATCCTCCTGCATGGTTTTTGGGGTGCCCTGCATGTGCATTAACACCAGCGGGGCGCCCCGCTCGGCAGCAAGGCGGCCAAGATCGGGGTCAAACCGCAGGGCGCTGATATCGTTGATGATATCCGCCCCCGCCTCTAACGCCTTTTCCGCTACTTCGGACTTATAGGTATCTATCGATATCGGCACGTCCGTTTCTTTTCTAATCCCTTCTATGACGGGAACGGTCCTTCCGAGCTCTTCTTCGAGCGGTACCTGGTCGGCGCCGGGGCGGGTGGATTCGCCGCCGATGTCGATTATATCTGCTCCGTTGTCCTCCATCTCCACGGCTCTTTCTATAGCCCTACTCTTCTCCAGAAACTCTCCCCCGTCGGAAAAGGAGTCCGGGGTTACGTTTAAAATCCCCATGATCAGTACCTCGTCATCCTTTCTGACTCTATCCAGTAGCTTCACGTTTTTCCTCCCTTTTACGGAAAATAGCTTTGAGATAGACTGTATCCGAGAAATTATAACCAACCAAATGCTTTCCCCGCCACCGGATTCCTCGGGCGGAGCCGAGCTTCAGTTCTCCTGACCTCATGGTGGAGACTTTATCGTCAATTACCACCGCGATCCTGTTAATCACCACCGCAATCAGCTAATATTTCTTAAACCTGAATTGAAAGTTCGCCCTTTTTGGACACTGGTCCGGGGAGCAAAGAGAAAATTAGGATCGAAAACAGAAAAAGCCACCATCTGGAGGAGAAACGCACATGGACACGATCGCGGTTCTGGATTTCGGCGGCCAGTATTCCCACCTGATAGGCCGCAGGATAAGAGAACAGGGAATTTACGCAAGGGTACTCTCTTCGGAGACCTCGTTAGGTGACCTTAAACGGATAGAGGACCTGAAAGGGATCATTCTTTCCGGCGGCGCGGCATCAGTTTACTCCAAGGACTCCCCAAAACCGGACCCGGAAATTCTAAATACCGGTTATCCGGTTCTCGGGATATGCTACGGCCACCAGCTGATCGCGGAACTTGCCGGCGGCGAGGTAAAAGAAGGGGATATCGGTGAGTACGGAACTTCCACCCTCAAGTTAGAAGAGGAAAGCGGTGAGTTGCTTGAAGGTCTGGAAAACTACGAAGAGGTCTGGATGAACCACCGGGACAGGGTAACCGAGATGCCGGAGGGCTTCGGCGTTCTCGCTTCGACCGAATCAAGCCCGATCGCCGCTTTTTCAAACGAAGAAGCGGGACTCTACGGGGTCCAGTTTCACCCGGAGGTCACGCATACGGAAAAAGGGGGTAAGGTCCTGAAGAACTTCGCCGCAAAGATCTCAGGAGCCAGGGCAGAGTGGAACCCAAAAGGCCTGGCGACCGATCTGGTGGAAAGAACCGAAAACTACATCGGCGATCGAAAAGCGATAATCGGTCTCTCCGGCGGAGTCGATTCCACCACGGCCGCTCGTATAGCCGGCCGTGCGATTGGAGACAACCTGAGTGCAATTTACGTCGACACCGGATTGATGCGACGGGGCGAAACCGAATCCATCAAAAGTACTTTCTCGAATTCCGATCTGAACCTTCGGGTTCTGGACAGAGAAGAGCTTTTTCTGGATAAGTTAAGCGGCGTCGCGGATCCCGAGGAAAAGAGAAAGATCATAGGTAATACCTTTATCGACGTATTTACCGAAGCCGCCGAATCCATAGGGGCCGAAGTCCTTATCCAGGGTACCATCTACTCCGACGTGATAGAGAGCGGCTCGACTACTCATTCGGACACGATCAAATCACACCACAACGTCGGTGGATTACCCGAAAAGGTCGACCTCGACATATACGAACCGCTGGCGGATTTCTACAAGGACGAAGTTCGTCAAATTGCCGGAGAAATGGGTCTTCCGGACGAGATCATTCACCGTCATGTCTTTCCGGGCCCGGGGCTGGCAATTCGGATCGTCGGAGAAGTCACGCCGGATAGAGTTGAAATCGCCAGGGAAGCAAGCCACATCGTCGAGGAGGAACTCAAGTCGGCCGGCCTTTACGAAGAAGTCTGGATGGCTTTTGCGGTACTGCTGCCGATAAAGAGCGTCGGGGTCCAGGGAGACCTGAGAAGTTACAAGTACCCGGTAGCTTTACGGATCGTCGAATCGGAGGACGCAATGACCGCCAACTTTTCCCGGGTCCCCTACGACCTGCTGGAAAGGATGTCGACGAAGATAAGCAATAGAATCGAGGCAGTAAACCGGGTAGTATACGATATTTCCAATAAACCCCCCGCCACGATGGAGTGGGAATAAATTATATCTGGATACTTTCCTCTTATGGCGGAAAAACCTTGACAAACTGGGACTACATTGCTATTCTAGTGGTATGAAACTAAATGAACGAGATCTCGAAATAATCAGATATCTTGAACAGGACAGTAGAACTTCCTTGAGGCACATTGCCAGCGAGTTGGACGTTTCTCCAACGACAGTAAGTAACCGAGTACAGAAGTTAAGAGAAGAGGGAGTAATTGAAAAGTTTGGGATCAAGTTAAACCTGGACGAGCTTGGCTATTCCCTAACCGCCGTGATCAAGGTAAAAGCAAAAAGCGACGACCTTTCAAAGGTTTTAAGCGAGATGGAGGAATATCCTTGCCTGACTCATATATACGAAACGACGGGGGATTTCGACGTTATAGCCATAGGGAAATTCAAAAGCCGGGAAAACATGACCGATAAACTGGTCGACCTCGTCCAGAGCCCTCATATAGAAACGACCAACACTTCTCTGGTACTGACGACATTGAAGGAGTACGACAACTCCGGTCTCATTTAAAAAAATAAGGAAGTTACGGGATTAAACATGGTAGACCTCGGCAAAATTAGAATATTTAACGATCTCGACGAAGGAGTCCTGTCCGAACTCCAGGATGAGATCAAAGAGATCGACTACGGTCCGGAAGAGATCATTTTTCAGGAAGGAGCACCCTCATTCGGGTTCTACCTGATCAACGACGGCCTGGTTAAGCTGGTAAAACGGACTCTGAGGGGAAAGAAACAGATACTGAAGCTGGCCGGCCCCGGCGAATACATAGGTGAAACCACCCTGTTCGACAAGGGGACACATATTGCCTTTGCCAAGACTCTGACGGACGTGGAAGTAGGTTTCATCGAACGCGGGAACTTCTTTTACTTTCTGGAAAAACACCCGGAGATAGTCTTCCGCTTTTTTGCCAAGATGTCCGAGGAACTGAAGGCCTTCCAGAGCAAACTTGCCGAAAGATCGTACAACAGCAGCAAGGAAAGACTGGCTCGATTCATTCTCAGACTGGGCCAGGAGGGTATAGAACTATCTCGCTCCGAGCTGGCCGAGCTGGCCGGAGTTTCATCGAAGACGGCCATTCGGACGCTCGGAGAACTCGAGGATCGAGGATTCATCAAAATGCGAGACAGGAAAATCGACATCCTGGACGAGGACAGCATTTCCGAATTAGCGGCAACCTTCCCCATTACGCTCGACGAACACCTCATAATATAAGCTCTCACCCGGTCGGGTGACTTTTGTCCTTGCCGCCGGGTAGGCTTTGTGTTATTTTTGGTGAGCGACGTTTTCCGTTTTGTGGCCGGCCGAAAGTTTCCTCCTTTACCGGATAATTTTTTACTGGTTTTAGCGTGATCGAATTGAAAAAATATATAGCCGTACTTGGCTTAAGTTACGTGTTGCTTGCGATCGCCGGTCTGGTGCTCAGTATAACGAGCCCGGCTTTGATCGGTTTACTGGTGGCCGTTCCCATTACCACAACCACGTTTTTATACCTTTCGGAGAAGTTTTCCATTAACTCTTCCCGGGAACTCAAGGGCTTCGGGGCGGGCAAGTACGCAAGAAAATTATTCAACAATTCGGCAAACATTCTTTATCTCGTTAACCCGGAGGGAAATATTCTCCGGGCCAATAAGACCTCCAGGGAAGTTTTAAGCCATGATAACGTCGACAACCTCCACCTGGCCGAGGTCGTCCACCCCGACGATCTTGATCTCGTCAAAAGCCAGCTAAAAAAAGTCTTCAACAGCGCCGGCCCGGGTTCAAGCAGAGGGATCAGCAGGGTTGAAGTAAGGCTTGTCGAAAACGACCCCCCGGGGAATTCCTCTCCGGAAGTCGTACCCGCGACGATGAGAGGTTCCAAGGTTACAGAACAGGCGGGTATTCTGGAATTCGTCGATAAAGAGAAGGTGCAGCGGCTGGAGAAAAGACTTCGAGAGGCCGGAGCCCGTTATCGTTACCTTATCGAGGACGCAATCGACACTCTGGATTCCGCGGTGGTCCTGATAGATAAAAAAGGCGAAGTCGTCTGGGTCAATAAAACCATGGAGAAGTTCTTCTCGCTGGACAGACGCGATTTAATCGGGTTAACGGCCAAAGGAGCAATCGACCACTATGCCAGCTCCTTTGCCGAGCCGGAGGAATATTCCGAAAAAGCCCGGGCCGCCCACGAGAACGGGGAACGAGTAAATAGCGAGATCTTCTCCGTTACCGACCAGTTCGGGAGAACGGAAAGAATTCTGGAGTACCGCAGTATTCCGATTGAAACTGATAGATACGAAGGGGGCAGGATAGAGCACTATATTGACGTCACGGAAGTTAAACAGCTAGAAGAGGACCTGCGCCGGAAAACCGAACGACTAAAGAAAAGCAACGAAAAGCTGGAGGAGTTCTCGCGAGGAATTTCCCACGATCTCAAAGCTCCGTTACAGACGCTGGAGGGGTACAGCCATATCCTGACCGAAGATTACGAGGAGGAGCTGGACGAGGACGGTATACGAGCCCTGGAGGCCCTATCCGACACCACGCAACGATTAAGGGATCGGATAGAAAGCCTGCTTACCTACTCGAGCATAAACATGGAAGAGGACAGGTTCGAGGAAGTCGATTTAAGCGGGCTAATAGAGGAGCTCGAGCAGGATATCCGGTATACCCTTGAAGGTATTAACCTGTTAGTTCCCGACGACCTGCCGGTGGTTTACGGCAACGAAACTCTACTGACGGAACTTTTTAGCAACTTGATCACAAACGCGGTAAAATATAACGACAAAGAAGATCCACGGGTGGAAATTGGCTGGAAGGAAAGGTCGGAAAAATACGTCGTCTGGGTCAGGGATAACGGTCAAGGAATAAAGGAAAGGTACCTGGAAAAAATATTTAAGGTATTCGAGAAGCTCAACCCGCGAGATAACCCGGAAGGTACCGGCATAGGTCTTGCCGTCTGCAAACGTATTGTCGAAGAGCACCGCGGGGAGATATGGGCGGAGTCGGAGCCCGGGGAAGGAACGACTTTTTACTTCACTTTACCCGGGACAAAAACCCAGGTGGAGGAAAATATTTCAGGTCAAAAAATGACCCATGGGGTTAACTAGTCTCAAGTTAGGGGTTAGTATCATAATAAAGTTGAGGAGGGAAATATGGGAAACGAGCAGAGACTCGACATACTATTGGTGGAGGACGAGGACTACGATATAGACCTCACCCAGAGAGCTATATACAAAAGTGACGTGGAATCAAAGCTTTACGTCGTTCGGGACGGCGAGGAAGCTCTCGACTTCCTGTACCAGCGTGAAGGTTTCGAAGACGTACCGAAACCCGATCTAATACTGCTTGACTTAAACCTGCCAAAGATCGGCGGGCACGAGGTACTTGAGACCATCAAGGAAGACGAGGACCTGGAAGAAATACCGGTTATCGTGCTTACGGTCTCCGAAAGAGAAGAAGACGTCGTTAAAGCATACGATAGCGGGGCCAGCAGTTACGTACATAAACCCGTCAACCCGGCTGAGTTCCGAAAAGTCATTGAAACGGTGCAGGAATACTGGAAGATTGCAAACTTACCACCGGGTGAGTAAAAGATCGCTGTCCATTGGGAGTTTGGTCGAAGACAAATTTCTTCCCCCGATTAAACACCATTCATCGACTCAAGTGATAAGGTAGATCGATTCACCCTCCGAAAGTCCTTTTCTGAGAGTCGAAAATACTTATCTTTATTGTTGCAGCATGATGGCCCGATTGAGCCGATAAGGAAATGCTTGAAAAAATAGCTAAAGGCTGACTGGGGGAGGCGGGTATATATCCCCCGTTCCACTCACCATCTCGGTAGCTCCTGGATCCAAATCCCGCCTTCCCTCCAGCCCCATCAGAATTAAAAATACCCCGTCCGGAAAGACGGGGTATGTTAATTACTAGTTCCGATTAAGAAGCTTTCTTCTGTAGTTTTTCCCAGTCCTTGTCAATATCTTCCTGAATTTCGTCTATGACTTTGCTATTTCCCTCTTTAAAGAGGGAGGCGAACCTCTTCTGAGGCTCCAGCCATTCCTCTACGGGCAGTTTTTCTCTCGGTTCGTAAGTTATATTGTATTCGCCTTCGTCGACTTCGTAGAGGGGCCAGAAGCAGGTATCGACACCTTTCTGCGCTACCTCAATCGACTTCTCTTCCGGAATCCTCCAGCCCAGCTGGCACGTAGAAAGTACGTTAAGGAACGTAGGTCCGTCCTTGCTGAAGGCTTTCTCGGCCTTATCCGATAGGTCCATCAGGTTGGATATCGAAGCCTGGCCGACGTAAGGAATATCGTGGGCAGCAACTATCTCGGTTAAGTTCTTCCTCTTTCTGTCCTTGCCGACCTTTTCCTTGCCCGCCGGCTCAGTTGTCGTAGAAGCACCTTTGGGGGTAGCACTGGAACGCTGGATTCCGGTGTTCATATAAGCTCCATTGTCCAGCGTTACGTAAGTAAAGTCGTGGCCTCGTTCGAGCGCCCCGGAAAGCGACTGAAGCCCGATATCGTAAGTTCCACCGTCACCGGCGAAAGCTACGAAATCTATGTCTTCATCTATTTTGCCTTTTTTCTTCAGAGAACGGTAAGCGGATTCAACTCCTGCAATCGTGGCTCCCGCGTTCTCAAAGGCATTGTGAATCCAGTTGATATTCCAGGCCGAAGTCGGGAACCGCGTGGTTGCGACCTCAAGGCACCCCGTGGCGTTCGATGCCACGACCGGACCGTCAATCGAGTTTAAGATCGTCCTGACGGCTATCGGCAGACCACAACCCGAACAAAGGGAATGTCCGCTTTCAAACTTTCGTTTCTTTTCTTCTCTTTTTGCTAAAGTTTCAAGACTGGCCATGATTTATTTTACCCTCCCGTTACTGTCTGGCTCCAATGTAGCGCATCTTGTCTTCGAGATCGGGATCCTCAAGGTCTTCAAAGACTTCGGCAATCTGACCTTCTTTGATATCCCGGCCTCCAAGCCCGTAAGTGTAGTTATACAATCTCGGCTTGTCCGGTTCTTCCGCAAGTGCCGAACTTACCTCGAGGTAAAGCGGACCGGACGATCCGAAGGAAAGCGACCTATCCATAACGGCTACTGCTTCAGTGTCAACGAGGGCTTCCTTGATTCCTTCAGCCGGGAATGGCCTGAACAGCCACGGCTTGAGCAGTCCGACCTTTTTGCCTTGCTCTCGAAGCTCGTCCACGACGACTTTGGCCGTACCGGCAGTTGATCCCAGAACGACGACGGCGTAATCGGCGTCATCAAGCTTATAGGTTTCAAAGAGGCCGTCGTAGTCGCTACCGGCAAGCTGGTTGAATTCGTCCTGAACTTTCCTGAACCTATCGGGGACGTTTTTCATTGCCTCGACCTGCTGTAGTTTGTGCTCGAAGTAGTAGTCGGGCATGTCAAACGGTCCCTGAGTGGTCGGATTGTCCACGTCAAGCAACGGGTAGCGGGCGTCGTATTCACCAACGAAATCCTGTACGGATTCGTCGGGCAAGAGTTCGGCAACCTGAGCAGTATGAGTCAGGGTAAATCCATCCAGGGTAACCATTACCGGAAGCAACACGTCCTCGCTCTCCGCCAGCTTCTGAGCCATGAGGGTAAATTCGTAGGCTTCCTGTGCATCCTCACCATAGAGCTGGATAACGCCGCTATCCCTTGCGGCCATCGAATCGGAATGATCGGCATGAATATTGATCGGTCCGCTCAGCGCTCTGTTAGCGACCGTCATCACTATGGGCGTCCGCATGGAAGCTGCTATGTAAACTATTTCCATCATGAGTGCAAGCCCCTGAGATGCAGTCGCGGTCATCGTCCTTGCTCCGGCAGCAGCGGAACCAACACAGCTACTCATAGCGGAGTGTTCCGACTCTACTGTAATGACTTCCGTGTCAACCTCGCCATCAGCTACAAACTGCGAGAAGTACTCAACTATTTCGGATTGTGGAGTAATCGGGTAAGCAGCTACCACGTCAGGTTCCACCTGCCGCATCGCGTTTGCGACGACCTGGTGGCCGGTCAAGACATCTCGATTATCGTTATTCATCTTCTTCCCCCTCTGGTTTCATTGAGATGGCATCGACAGGACATATTTCGGCACAGATACCGCAGCCCTTACAGTGATCGTAATCTATACCCTGGATCTCTTCGTTAGAAATTTCAAATGAAGCATCCGGGCAATTCACCCAGCACTGGAGACACTGAATGCACGTATCCTCGTCCCAGATCGGCTTTTCAGATCTCCAATCTCCGGTTTCGTTCAACTCCGGGGTAGCACCACCGGTGATGACACCGCCAATTGGTATCTCGTCGTACTTCTTAAGTTCGAAATCTGCCATATGCCCTCCTGTTTGAGTTAATTTAACTTCTCGTAGCCAACTTTAAACGCTTCCATGTTCATGTCAACTATTTCTTCCGGTAGCTTTTTGGAAAGCGCTTTTCTTACTTCTTTCTCGGCAATTTCATATTCCGTGCCGAGAGCTCCCACAAGAGCCCCCAGCGTCGGTATATTAGCGTAGCCGCTTCCGGCCTCTTTCGCGATACCGGAAGCATCAACTGTCATTATCTCGCCGGAGAAGCCCGTTTTGGACCGTACCTCTTCCGGGCTCATCGTGGTATTAACTAGCAAAATTTTATCCTCAGCCAATCCATCCGTGGGATTGGCAGCTTCGAGCAGAGTCGGGTCCACCACGGCGACCACGTCGGGCTCGTCCACGCCGGAATGTACCCTTATCTTCTCGTCCGACACCCTGTTATAAGCGCGTATGGGCGCACCGCTCCGTTCGGGTCCGTACTCAGGAAACGATTGAACGAACTTGCCTTCCTGAAGGTTGATGTCGGCAAGTAATTGAGAGGCGGTTTTTGCGCCTTGTCCGCCCCTACCATGCCATCTTATTTCCTTCATTGAAAACCCCCTTGTTCGGTGTAATTATCTGTCAAATTGTTCCTCGCTTTAAATCGGGTAAATATTACGAAATATTCCGTCATTCTGCAATCAATGGGAATTTTCGGACCGTTCAGTTTTATATATTTCAAACTAAATTAGACAGCTGTCACCCGACTATATGAATTAATTCCTTTTCAGTAACGGGGCGCGCCTATATACTTTTCTCCACAATGGGTACGTTATCAGGAGCTGTTGCTTTCGCCTTGCTGGGCTGTTTTTTCTGGCTAACGAAGCAGAAAAAATGGCCAAACTGGCTATCCGTCTTTACTCCTCTGGTAATACCGATTTCCGTCGGGATGCTTCACGGCTTTTCCGCACCGATAACCGGAATGACCGTTAGCCTGGCTTTGATCGCGGCTGGAAAATTTTTCCGCCAGAAAAGCAGGCTACTGGAACTAACCAGTTTCTTCCTGGCCGCGTTGGTCTTTGCCTGGGTTGGTTTCAGGATTCAGTTTATCCAGGTCGCATTTAACGGGAGGTACATCTACTTCTCCTGGTTAAGCGTACCCCTGACTGTGGCCTGGCTGTTGTTAATCGGCCGTTCCGTGGAATTTGCCCACTTCAAGCTCGGCAGAAAAAAACCGAAACTGTTCCTCATAACCCTGCTGGTCATCGGTACTTCCTTTCTCGGTATAGTAGCACTACAGCCGGACCAGAACCTGGCTCCGGCTTATAGACTGGGTTTTGCATTTATCGGTGCTCTCATCGGCTGGCTAGTTTTCGGACCCGAGAAAAAGCTAACAGCAATAGGCACCAGAGGAATCGGCTTCGTCCTCGCCGGTCTCGCGCTAATAGGTGTGGTAAAGTCCCTTACTGCTTTCGTATTGCTAGTACCCATTGCCCCTCTGGCGATACCAGCGGCAAGAAAGTCTCTCGCCTTTACCCGCTCCGCTGTAGCCACGGATCGTCGTCCTGGTTTTGCCGATCGCCTGGCAAGGAGATACGTCGGTTCTCGCAGCCTGGGTGTGGCAATAATTTACTTGAGTCTCAGCGTCATCGGCCTGACGAGCATCTGGTTTCTCAGGAGCCCGGGACGATTACAGGGTGGTTTGCTCGCCGCGAGCCTGGTTTTTCCCTTCTTCCTGACGCTTGCAGCAAATAGAACCGTAAGGTATTTCCGCCACTGGTCCCCTGCAATCTCCGAGAAGAACGGTTCCGACGTGGCCGATATTTTTGGCACTTCCTTTACTGCCGGAGCCATAAATGAAGCAAAGGAAGAAATAATGGAGGACGTAGCCAGGGAAAACGAGGAGACCAGTTACGTCGCCACGCCCGACGTAACCGCGGTAATGCAGGCCGAGCGGAAGGACTTACTGGACAATTCTTTCGGGAGAGCCGACGTCGTTACCCCGGATGGGTTCGGACTTATCTGGGCCGCTTCGGTGCATGACCTCCCCCTGAAGGAGCGAGTCGCGGGAATAGATCTAATCGAGGAGATCCTGGGTTCTTCCCGGGAACTGAAGGTTTACCTTCTTGGCTCCCGGTCCGGCGTCGCCGAGAAGGCCGGCAGACGGGTAGAAAATAATTACGCAGCAGTCACCATAGCCGGGACCCATCACGGCTATGACCCGGTTAAATCGAAAGAAGTTGTCGAAGAAATCAACGAAGCCAATCCGGATATTTTGTTCGTCGGAATGGGCGTACCCAAACAGGAAAGATGGATTACCGAACACATAAACGAGCTGGAAGCAAACGTAGTAATGGGGGTCGGGGGCAGCTTCGACGTTATCTCCGGCGACCTTTCCAGAGCACCGCGATGGATGCGGGATAGGGGGCTCGAATGGCTGTACCGCATATGGCTTGAACCGGGAAGAATAATTAAAGCAAGATGGATTCCTTACTTCATGCTGAGGGTCTTCTGGGAAAAGGGCAAGCGGACTTTAAGAAAGGAAATCCTTTAATTTCAGCTGTATTTTTTTCTGACCGCGCCAGTCGTTGAGGTCCAGGGTAAATACAGGATTCACCTGTCTCTCGTTCTGCAGAGTCGGCAGGTTTTCTCCCATACCAAATCCTATACCGTCAAGTACTTCGTCCTTTCCGGCCAGTTTCATCTTTAAATGCCTTTTTGAGTTCCCCACCCTGCGGGCACTGACTACATTTAACCCCTTCATCCAGAATTTGGGCTTGGGGTTACCCTTGCCGAATGGTTCGAGCCCTTCGAGCTCATTGTAGAGGTTCCTGCTTGCCTGAACCGGATCCAGCCTCGCATCGAGCATCTTCTCTCTGGCTTCTTCCCCGCCCTGGAGCGATTGCCGGCTGGCCCAGTTTTCCAGGCACTCTCGTATATCGGTAATATTGGAAGCACTGGCGCTGAATCCGCCGGCCATCTCGTGGCCTCCGTAACGGAGCAGGTATTGAGAACACTTTTCCAGTCCCTCTACGATGTTTACTCCGTCCACTCCCCTGGCGGAACCGCGGATTCGCGTCTTCTCGCGGCTCACCGCCACCGCGGGCAGGCCGAAGCTACTGGCCAGACGGGAAGCAACCAGACCAATTATTCCCTGATTCCAGTTTTCCCCCGATACGAAAACGAGGTTCTTTTCTTCTGGGTCAAACCCGCGATCGTCCAGTTTCTCCCGTGCTTGCCTGATTAACTTGTCCTGGGACCTCGATCTATCCCGGTCGTAATCTATCAGGGTTTTCGCCAGATGACGTGCCCGCCTTTCGCTTTCCGTAGCAAGAAGCAAAAAACTTACCTGCGGGTCACCTACTCTGTTTGCGGAATTTAACTTTGGGGCAATCCGGTAGCTCACGGTTTCCGGGGTAATTTTTTCCTTTTCCCCGCCAGTCTCGCCAAGCAGTGCCGATATTCCCAGAAGCGGGGCCTCGCTCATGTTATCCAGCCCGGCCTTCACCAGCCAGCGGTTCTCGTCTTCACCGTCGACGACTAGAGGAACCAGGTCGGCCACCGTCCCCAGAGCGGCCAGCTGAAGCAGCTCCCGGTTCGCGGGTCTTTTTAGACCCAGCTCCCTCTGCAGGCCCCTGACGAACTTGTAAGCGACGCCGGCTCCGGCCAGGTAAGGGTTCGGGTAGTCCGAATCCTTTCTCTTTGGGTCGACGACGGCAAGGGCAGGAGGTAGCTCCTCCCCGGGCTCGTGGTGATCGGTCACGATGACGTCGATACCGAAATCCTGGAGATGAGAGATCTCTTCCGCCCCCCTGACACCGCAATCAGTCGTAATCAGGAGGTCGAAGTCCTCTTCCAGGAGACGGGAAGAGACGTTCCGGCTGATACCGTGCCCGAAGTTTCTGCTCCCTACGTCCACCTTGACCGTTCCCGGCCCCGGCGTCTCCTCTATACCTTTCAACCCTCTATAGACTAGAGCGGAGCTGCTTAAACCGTCCACGTCAAAGTCGCCGTGGATAAAGATTCTTTCCTCTTTCTCGAGGGCTTCAATTACCCTGTTGACGGCTGGGCTCAAACCCTTGAGGTCTTCTGGTGGATGGATAGCCCCTTCGGGTGGTTCGCCGGAAGAGGAAGGAAGTAGCTCCGATCTTTCAAAATCCGAGCCGTAACGATCGGAAACTACACGGGCACAGACGCTGGAACAATTGAGTTTTTTTCGGGTCCGTTCAACCAGGCTCTCTTTTACCTTTTTTTCACGCCAGACCCGGTTACGATCGAAAAGAGATCTCATTCACTGGCAAGGTATTTATCCCAGAGATAGACTATCGGCGACGCAACGTAGATGGAAGAATAAGTCCCCACGATCACTCCAATCAGGAGGGCCAGCGAAAAAGCCTTTAAGACCGGTCCACCGAATAGAACGAGCGCAATCACCGGAATAAAAGTTGTCGTGGACGTGCTGAGCGTACGAGAGAGTGACTGGTTGATGCTCTTGTTGATTAACTGGAAAGTGGACATCGATCGCGACGCTCGCTTGCCGGTATTTTCCCTCATACGATCGAAGTACACTATCGTGTCGTTAAGCGAGTACCCGACGATCGTTAGAAAAGCACCGATGGTGGGAAGGTTGATCTCAACTCCAAGCACCGCGAATAGTGCCAGGGCTATCGTGACATCATGAATCACTGCTGCTACGGCGCCGACGGCGTACCGGAGGCGAAATCTCCAGCTAATGTACAGCAGTATAACCAGCAGAGCGATACCTATTGCCTGCATCGCCTTGACCTGAAATTCCTGACTGATCTGTTCCCCAACCGAGTTAATGCTAATCTGGTTCTCGCTCACCTGGAAGTTCTCCGAAAGCGAACTCCGCAGATCGTTTATCAGGACTTCGTTTCCGCCGACGTCAAGCTTGGTATTTATGTAAATTATATTTGATCCGGTCGCGCTCTGAATCTGGCTGTCGCTCAGGTCCCCGAGCCCCTCCGTAGAGGACAGGAACTTTCTCATGTCCGCGGTTGTAACTTCTTCCTGGAACGGTACCGTTATCTTGGACCCACCCTGAAAATCAATACCGAGGTTGAGCCACGGCCAGCTGGAATCCTTCAACCCGGGTGCTACCAGAGGGGTCGCCAGAATAACCCAGCCAACTATTACCACGATCAGAGAGAGGACGGACCAGTATTTTGCCTTGCTTAGAAGATCCAAATCGAAGTTCATGATGCCTCCTGGCTAATTTTCATGTCTTTTTATTTATGCGAGGTTGGACACAAAAATTTAAGTTCGAAGATTTATTCGAGCTCGTTAATTTGCCTGGCAAATTTTGACTTGATTCTCCCCGCTTTGTTCTTGTGCAGCGGGCCCTTGCTTGCTGCCTGGTCGGCCACGCTTGCCAGTTCGGGCATGAGCTCTTCGGCTTCTTCCTTTTTACCCTGAGAAATCAACTTATCCATCTCGTTTGTCACGCGCTTTAGTTTTTCCTTTCTCGCCTGGTTGCGTTTTCTTCGCTTCTTATTCTGTTTTAGCCTCTTCTTTGCAGATTTTATTACAGGAATTGTTCTTCACCTCTTGATCCTAGCTTGGTTGATTTTATCTCTTGAGATGTTAATTTAACTGCCTGATTATATCAAGCCAATTACCGGCCGCGATATCGGGCCTTCCCTGGCAGGCCAGCGGACAAACACGCTCTAACTCGTCCTTCCAGTCGGCCAAAGACAACTATCGTCTAACCAATCGGTCAGGCAAAACTATCAAGAAGTTCCAGCAGGAACTCCCAGAACTTACGGACGGAATCTATTTTAACTCGCTCATCCGGTGAATGAGGGTTTACGATATCGGGACCGACCGCGAGCATCTCGATCCCAGAAACCTTTTCTCCGATAATTCCAGTCTCCAGCCCCCCGTGAATCGTTCTCACCTCGGGAGAGCGCCCGTACAGTTCCTCGAATACTGCCTCGGCCTCGGCCAGCAGCACCGAATCCATATCCGGTTGCCAGGCGGGGTAAGCTTCGTTTTGCTCCACCCCAGCACCAAAGGCCCGGGCGATAATACCTATCCGATCACGCAGACTCGCCAGTTTCGAGCCCCGACTGCTTCTGGAGCTGACCAGAATCCGGAGCTGGCGCCCTTCCAGCGAGACGGAGGCGAGGTTGGTCGAAGTTTCCACGGTTGATTCGAACTTTTGCTCGTACGCCATAACCCCGTTCGGCAGAGCTCGCAGGAGCCTGACCGCGGTACGTCCGCTTTCCTCGGTCATGACATCGTCAACCTCTCCCGGGTCGGCTTCGACGCCCAGGACCATGTTCTCCTCGGTTTCCTCGTACTCCTCCTGGAAAATTGAGAACCTTTTTCGAGCTTGTTCTTCGAATCTTTCCGTATCACCTGCAATAACGACGAGAGCGGTCGACTCCCTCGGTATCGCGTTGTGTTTGTCGCCCCCCTCTATCTCGACGAGTTGTAATCCCACAGTTTCCCAGAGGTCGTCCAGTAACCGGGCAAGCAGTTTGTTGGCGTTGGCTCGACCCTTGTCTATGTCCCCACCCGAGTGGCCGCCCGCCAGACCGGACAGGTTGAGTCTGACCGCCTCGGTTGCGGAAGCTTCCTCGTAACTGAGCGGCAAGTGTATTTCCGTATCCCCTCCGCCGGCACAGCCAACGGTAAACGCTCCGAATTCCTCGCTGTCCAGGTTGAGGAGTTTGTCAGCCCGAAGGAAATCCGGATCCAGCCCAGCTGCCCCGTTTAACCCTCTTTCCTCGTCGACGGTGAAAAGGTAGTCGAAAGGCCCAAAATCGTAACCCCCCGTCGCGACGGCCAGAGCCAGAGCGACGCCGATACCGTTATCAGCCCCGAGGGTTGTCCCTTCAGCAGTCAGCCAGCCGTCCTCCCGTGTCAACTCTATCGGATCGGTTGCAAAATCGTGTTCAACGGAGGAATTCTTCTCACAAACCATGTCCATGTGGGCCTGGAGAACGGCCTTCGGCTCCTCATGCTCCCCGGCCCCACTCAATAGAACGTTACCGGCTTCGTCGACCTTTGACTGCAGCCCGTGTTCCCGTGCTACTTTCAGCAAGTATTGCCTTACTCCTTCTTCATTTCCGGAACAACGGGGTATATCGCTCAACTCTTCGAAATACTTCCACACTATTTTGGGCTTTAAGTTTAACATAGTAAGAAAGGTTATTAATTTCGCGCCGACTTCACAAGCTGATTAGTTCAACCGGGTTTTCCTTCATCGTATGCCAGGCCAGAACGACCCGCCCCCGCGTATATCTCGGCTTGGATTTCAATTGGTTTAAATAATTGAAAAAATGTAATAGTTGAGTTAAAGGAAGCTGGAAGTTATTCTCATTATGAATACAGTAAAGGAGGTAAAACATGGATCAATATCACGAACCGGTAGAAGACCTCGAAGACGAGGACAGGGATTACGTACGCACGTTAATGAGTTTGAAAGAAGAAGTAGAAGCAGTAAACTGGTACCATCAGAGAGTTTCGGCTTCCGACGACGAAGCAGTAGCGGACCTGCTCGCCCACAACAGGGACGAGGAAATAGAACACGCCGCAATGGCCCTCGAGTGGCTCAGACGAAATATGGACGGCTGGGACGAAGAGCTCAGGACGTACCTGTTCTCGGACGAACCGATAACCGAAATCGAAGAAGAAGGAGAAGGCGAAACCGAGGAAGAAGAATCCGACGGCCAGGGACCCGCTGATCTGGGCCTGGGAAGTCTTGAATAACACAAAAGAGAGGTGTAACAGATGGATATTCTAAAACGTTCACTGGCTCCAGTTACCGACGAGGCCTGGAATGAAATAGACGATCAGGCAGTAGAAGTGCTAAAGAACCAATTAACCGGAAGAAAGTTCCTTAACACGGTTGAACCCCAGGGCTGGGATTATTCGGCAATTCCGGAAGGCAGGCTGTCCATAAAGGAGGATTCTCCCGAGAAAGTCCGTTACGGTGTCAGGGAGGTCACGCCGCTGGTGGAAACCAGGGTTTCCTTCGAGTTGAACATCTGGGAACTGGACAACGTTTCCCGGGGTGCGGAAGACGTTGACCTTTCCCCGTTAGAGGACGCCGCCGCGGAAGCAGCCAAGTTCGAGGAGGACGTAATTTACAACGGACTCGAGGAAGCAGGAATTGAAGGTCTGGTCCCTTCTGCCGAAACGGCAATTGACCTGCCGGAAGGTTCGGGCGGAATTCTTGAAGCCGCTTCCGAAGCAGTAACGGTATTTCAGGAAGAAGCCATCGATGGTCCCTACTCTCTCATCGTCGGCAAGGAACTCTGGCAATCCATAGCCCGAACTTCAAAGGGTTACCCGCTAAAGAGACAGCTCGAGGACCTAATTGGCGGTTCAATTATCTATAGCCCGCAGGCCGAAGATCCTCTTTTCGTATCGGACCAGGACGAGGACCTCCAGCTGGTGCTTGGCCAGGACTTCTCTATTGGTTACGAGGACCACACCACGAAGAAAGTTAAGCTGTTCCTCACGGAAAGCTTCGGCTTCCGCGTTCTGGAACCGGCGGCCGTAGTGCGGGTGGCGAGTTAATTAAATTTTCGTGTAGTTTTTTCGTTCAATCAGGGAAACTCGGACCGGAGGTAACCCCTCCGGTCTTTTCATTTGTACCGTCGCTAAAAGAAATTACATGGTTTTATTTGGGTTAAGCTAACCGAAGCTTCGTGGATTAACGGCAGGTGAAAAAGTGAAAATTGCCAGACTGGTCGATCCGGAATCCGGAGAGGTAGTTGAAGGTAAACTGCAGGACCACGGGATGCTTGAGACAAAAGAGAGAAGCTTTCACCCAAACGAAGTAGAGCTTTTGGCACCGGTCAATCCGGGCAAGATAATTTGTGTCGGTTTGAATTACCCCGATCACGCCCACGAGACGGGCTCGGAAATTCCGGAACGCCCCTCGCTATTTTTTAAACCACCCAGCTCGGTCGTCGGGCCGGGTGACTCCATCGTCATTACGGAAGGAAATAGATATGACCCGGAAGGGGAAGTGGCAATCGTGATCGGCCAAAAATGCCGGAACGTGGATAAAGGGGAGGCATGGAGCTGCATCCTGGGATTTACCGGATTAAACGACGTTACCAACAGGGACGCTCAGAACTGGGAGCAGAACTGGGTCCGGGCCAAGGGTTTCGATACTGCCGCCCCAGTTGGCCCCTATATCCTGCCGGCCGCAGAAACCGAATTGCCTTTATCCTTTCAGCTTTCGGTAAACGGCAATATTCGTCAGTCTTCCGATACCTCGGAGCTCGTTTTTGGAATACGCGAACTCGTATCGGAGGTCAGCTCTTTTATGACCCTCCAGGAAGGAGACATCATCTCCACCGGGACGCCTAAAGGTATCGAGCCAATCGAGGCCGGAGATGAAGTTAGTTTAAGGATCGAAGGAATCGGCAGCCTGGAAAACGACGTCAGGTATCGCTCAAGGGCTTAGGCTTGGGGTCTTACCCTCCCTCCTCAAAACCCGGTTGGTGGAAAAGGAAGCGGGGGTTAGACTTGACCGCCATACTCCCGTCCCCTATATTCTTTACAAGTTTTATGGACAACGAAAGGAGGGTAAAAAGTGGCATCACCAACGGTAGACAAGGATCTCTGTATAGCTTGTGGTCTCTGTTCACAGACGTGCCCCGAGGTATTCGAGTTAAATAACGACGAAGGATACGCCGAGGTCAAAGAGGACGCGGCAAGCTGCGAAGAAGCCGGCTGCTGCGAGGAAGCTGCGGATCTTTGCCCGGTCGACGCAATCGAAGTTTAAAACATCCGAACCATCAACAAAAGGGCGGAGCCAGTCTTCTCCGCCCTTTTTTATTTTAAAACCTACAACAAAGAGGTGGGTCAAGTGGAAAACGTTGCTGCAATCGTAACAGGTAGTTCCAGAGGTATAGGTCGCGCTACTGCTATTCGTCTTGCCCAGGACGGGTTTAAAATTACGGTCAACTACTCGCAGGACGAGGAGGGCGGAAAGGAAACGGTAAAAACCATTGAAGAACACGGCGGAGAAGCCATAGCCGTACAGGCTGACGTTTCAGAAGGTGAAGCTGTAGAAAAACTAGTAGAGAAAACCGTGGAAGAATACGGTGATCTCGGCGTTCTGGTTAATAACGCAGGCTTCTCACATCACGCAACCCTGGACGAATTAAGCCGAGAGGACTGGCAGAGAAGCATCGACGTCCACCTGACGGGTTCGTTCAACTGTGCCAAGGCCGCCGCCCCCGAAATGAAGGAACTTGGCTGGGGCAGAATCATCAACATCAGCTCCTTGCGGGCAATGACGGGATCGGATCACGGATCCCACTACGCCTCGTCAAAAGCGGGGATACTCGGCCTGACAAAGTCTCTTGCGCTGGAGCTCGCTCCGGAGATTACTGTCAACGCCATTTCACCCGGTTATACCAGAACTCCAATGAACAGGGAGGCCTTTGAAGAGAAGGAGGACCAGATAGCGGCGAAGATACCCCTTGATAGAGTAGCGGAATCCCCGGAAATCGCCGGCGTCATCTCCTTCCTCGCTTCCAGCGATGCCAGTTACGTAACGGGCGAAACGATCAACGCCAACGGCGGAATTTACATGACGTCCTGAACGGCTTCCGAAC
>CAZNVA010000008.1:0-20036 GCA_964576335.1 uncultured Thermotogae bacterium
ACAAGGAACTAAGAACCCGGAACTAATCCGTGCCCTGCCGGTTGGTTGACCGTAAATCCCCCCTAAAGCCAAGTCCCCCCGCTTGCTCCTCTGGAATCGGCTGACTGAATAATAAAACAAACTAATATTTGTAGAGGAGAATTGAGCTGTACTAGAGGATAAAAATTGCAGGTCGCTCTTTTCCGAATCTTTAGGCCCGTACCTCAACGGTTTGAAACTTCCTTCATTCTCCGGTTGACAAAATCGACGAATTCCCCGGCCTTTTCCGGGTTTGAGGTAAACAGGCTTACGCTTATAAACAGAAGGACGGTAAGAAGGAAACCCCAGACGGACGGCCACCAGCCAAAAGGTTTAAAATCAGTTACGTAAAGCAGACCGGTAAAAACGCCGCCCGCGGACATCGAAGTAACCACTCCGGCCCCGGTTCCGCCCTTCCAGAAAAAAGCACCGATCAACGCCGGAGCCGTGACGAGTAAACCGCCGGATGCCATGCTGGACAGGACTGCAATAAGTCCCGGCTGCAACCAGGCAAAGAGCACAAATACCCCAATAAGCAATGGAATGGCCAATTTACCCAGCCTGAGGTGTAAACTCTCGTCCGCTCCGGGAAGCAGGTTTTGAGCCAGGTCCCGGGAAATAGATGAACTCAACGTGAGAGTAATAGAACCCAGAGTAGACGTGGCGGCTGCAAATATTCCGATAAATATTATCAGTCCCAGCGGTAGAGGCACTCTGGTAAGCAAAACCGGCATCGCCTTGTCGGGATTTTCCAGATTTGGCAGCAGGCTTGCCGCCTGAAATCCAAACAAAGTACTTATAACCGTGTAGACAAACCCAAAAGCGGAGAAATAGATTATCATCCTCTTCAGGCTGGAGATCTTATCCGGTACAAGCATTCTTTGAGAGACCTGCGGATTCGTCAGAGCAAAAAAGGCCCAGGGTAAAGCAAGACCGATAAAGAGGCGGGGATCCCAGGTCAACTCAAGCAGTTCCGGGTGGTCGACGGTAATCGTTCGAAAAAAATTACCGGGGGAACCGAAGAAATGGAAGAAGATGTAGAAAAGGGCAAAAAGGGAAGTGGTCAGCATGGTAATTGCCTGGAACGCGTCCGTCCAGGAAACCGACCTCATCCCGGCCCAGAGAGCTGCAAAACCTGCGAAACCGGCCATGACGGCCACTCCGGCCATATAGGGAATTCGACCTCCCGTTAACCCTTCAACCAGAAAACCAATCCCCATAAGCTGGACCGCCGCATAGGGAACGAGCATCACCAGAAACACTATTGAAGCCACAATACCGGCCCAGCGGGTTTCGTATCGCTGAGCAAGCAACTCGGCCGGCGTGATGAATTCGTATTTGTTACCGGCCAGCCAGAACCGGGGAGCGAATACCGTCAAAAGCAGAACGGTAAACATAAGATAGGTCATCTCAAACCCGAGAGCCCCGACTCCCGAGTCATAAGTCAAGCCGACCAATCCGACGAGCATAAAGGCGCTATAGGTTGTAGCACTGTAACTCAGGCCCGAAATAAAGCCGCTCAACTTTCTTCCACCGAGAAAGTACTCGGACGCTCCCTCACCGAGCCCGCGCCGTGACAGATAAGCTATAGCGACGGCTATTGCCATCCAGGAAAGGAGCGAGACCCAGACGTATACAGGATTAATCCTCAACCACCCCAGGTTCTTTTAATATAAAGGGCACCGGTAACTATCACGGTCAAAGTTAAAAGACTCCAGAAGGCGTAACTGGCAAGGAAACTGGGAAAATCACCCAGCAAGTAGAAAGGAACGAAAAAATCCAGCAGCGCAAGCAACGCGAAAACCAGGAAGAAATTACTTCTTCGCAAGTTCATTCACCCGGTTGAGGAAGAGGGTAACTGCCAAATTATACATAAGGTTAATGTATAATCAACGGGCCGAAGTGCAAGGGGAACGGTCTTTCTCCCCGTTTGGGCCTTAAAGCACGAGCTGGAAAGGCTACCTCGCTAGAAGCAACGTGAAAGAGGCGATTTGGAGGAAAATTATTAATTCCGAAGGAAACTTATTCTATGGGATAGCTAGAAGAATAGAGTTCGTTGCGAAAGCCGGGGGCGATCAAAACAAAAGGGTTAGAAACGGATAACTAACCTCACGTAACCGTCTTGACGGCTGCGACAATTCGCTTCAGCCCTTCCTCGAGGGTCTCTCTTGGGCAGGCAAAATTCAACCTGAGAAAGCCCTCTCCTCCCGGACCAAACCAGTGACCAAAATCCAGGCCGACGCGTGCCTCTTCCAGGATTAACTTTTCGAGTTCGTCCCCGTTCAATCCCAGACCCCGGAAATCCATCCAGAGCAGGGTGGTACCCTCGGGTTTGACTGGTTCCACGCCCGGAGCCTCGTTCCTCAATACCTCCAGACCATAGTCCCTGTTTGATTTGAGGTAGTCAAGCTGGTCCTTGAGCCACTTCTCGCCGTCACTATATGCTGCGTTAAGAGCTTCCAGGCCAAATACGCTCGGACTTTTTAACAGTTTTTTTCCCGCCCGCCTGAACCGTTTCCGTATTTTCTCGCTCGGGATAACCGCGAGCGAAGCAGGCAATCCGGCCGTATTAAAAGCTTTGCTCGGGGAAGTTAGAGTGATCGAACGCTCCGCGAAATCCGGGGATATGGAAGCAAAGGGTGTGTAGTCGTTCTCTCCGTAGACGAATTCTGAATGGATATCGTCCGATATCACCAGAAGATCGTTCCGATCACAGATTTGGCCAATTTTTTTCAACTCATCTTCTTCCCAGACCCTGCCAACCGGGTTATGCGGATTGCAGAGGACGAGAGAAGTTGGGGTCGGATCGACCGGAAACGACCCACAACCGGTGTCGCAGGCCCCCTCCAGGTCCTCGTAATCCATAACGTAGCGGCCGTTCTCGTATTTGAGCTGATTAGTAATTATTTGACCCCCGCTGGCACGTATCGAGGTATAAAAAGGATAGTAAACTGGTGGTTGGAGTATCACGCCGTCCCCTGTATCGGTAAAGCTATCCAGAATAATGCGTAAAGAAGGAACTACTCCGTTCCCGTAAACGAGCCACTCCGGTTTGATTTCCCAGTCGTACCTTCGTTCAAACCAATCCACAACCAGGCTATCCGTCCTACTATCCGTCTCCGTGTAACCAAAGACCCCGTGGGAAGCCCTCTCCTTCAGGGCTTCTATGAGGGGCTCGGCCGTCTGCCAGTCGGAATCCGCAATCCACATCGGCAAGACGTCCTCTCTTCCGAAGACTTCTTTCCTCTTGTCCCACTTGACGGAATTCGTATCCGTCCTATCTACGGGATCATCGAACTTGTTAAACCTGTTCTCCTCCATAAAATTCCTCCATAACTCGTACGGTATTTACCGAAAAAGTGGCCCTACCCTTTCGATTATTTAGTGGGCTGTAAAAAGAAATATCTCAGCCGGGGAACGACTAATCTCCGTAAGTCTCCGCCCGCAGCTTCTCTCCTATTTCCTCCAGTTCCGATTCCTGAACCCCGCTAACTATCGAGTGAAGCGAGCCCCCACCGTCATCGTGGTATCGGGGAATTACGTGTACATGAGTGTGCGGGATCGCCTGACCGGCCGCTTCGCCGTCGTTAATTCCAATATTTGTACCGTCGGCGCCGAGACCGTTTTGAATAGCGTCGTTGACCTCTCTTACGGTCGCAAAAACGCCGGTTGCCACTTCCTCGGTCAGGTCGGAAAACCGCTCGAAGTGTTCTTTTGGCACCACCACGGTATGACCATCCACCACCGGATTGGCGTCGAGAAAACCTATGGCGTAGTCGTTCTCGAATACTACTTCGGCATCGATCTCTCCTGCAGCAATGCTACAAAATATACAATCGGACAACTCAATCACCCACCTAGAGAATTATTCCTCCTCGGGAACCATTCGAGCAAACTTCTTCTTTCCTACCTGAAGTACTTTTCCTTCTTCGACCGAAGGATCAAAATCCACCTTGGTAACTTTTTCCCCGTTCAGGGTAACGCCCCCCTGGTCTATAAGCCTTCTTGCCTCCGACCTGCTGGAGACGAAACCGGATAGATCAAGTAAATCTATAATCCAGATGGTTCCGTCCTCCTTTATCTCTTCCGCGGGTATCGTCAGCTCCTTTAAGTTCTCCGGCACCTCGTCCTGCTCGAAGACTCTTTCAAACTCCTCTTCGGCGTGGCCCGCTTCCACTTCCGAGTAAATACTGCCGACGACTTCCCGGGCGAGCTTCTTCTTTTTCTCCTTCGGGTGCATGCCCTCCACGTCCTCTGGCTCTATGTCGGTCAAGAGCTCGAAGTACTCCGGCATGGTATCGTCGCTTATGGACATCAACTTTCCGTATATCGTCTCCGGCTCTTCGTTTATTCCGATGTAATTACCTCGCGTCTGACTCATCGCCCTGCTACCGTCAGTTCCCGTCAACAGCGGAACCGTCAGCACGATCTGTGGGTCCTGATCAAACTCCCGCTGTATATGTCTGCCGACGATCAGGTTAAACCGCTGATCTGCTCCACCGAGCTCTATATCGGCATCTACGGCGACGGAATCGTAGGCCTGAGCCAGAGGATAAAGGAATTCCAGAATCGAAATCGGCTTGTTCGACTCGTAGCGGTTGGCAAAATCGTCACGTTCAAGCATTCGGGCGACGGTATACTTGGAGGTAAGCTCTATGATGTCCTCGAAACCGAGCTTGCCGAGCCACTCGGAATTATATCGGAACTCAGTTTTCTCGGGGTCAAGGACCCGGAAGACCTGCCGCTCGTAGTCCTTCATGTTCTCCTCGATCTCCTTGGCACCCATGATCTCCCTGGTCTCGGATCTACCCGAAGGATCACCAATCCTTCTCGTGAAGTCGCCGACGACCATTACGGCTTTATGTCCGAGGTCCTGAAGCTGGCGCAGCTTACGCAGAACAACTGCATGTCCGAGGGTAAGCGCTGAAGAAGAAGGGTCAACGCCCAGCTTTACCCTCAGCGGTCTATTCTCCTCCGCGGCAGTTTCCAGCTTTTCTTCTAGTTCCTCTTCCGGAATAAGGTCCGCCGTACCAGATTTTATTTTTTTAATTTCTTCCCCAAAATCTTCCTCCATGCGGTAAAACCTCCATTAAGTCATATAACTGTAACGGACGATATGAGGTCGAATTCGTCCAGATCCATCAATTTAACGCCCTTCGCGTAGCGCTGAAACTGACTGATATCGTCTATGCTCAACCTAACTGCCTGACCTCTCTCGCTGTAAAGGAGAACTTCTTCCCCTTTTTCCAGTAACTTCATTGCCCGGAGACCGTCGTCCTCGTCCAGTTTTATTCCAAGATTACCTTTACCGGACCGCTTCTGGGAATTGAATTCGGCCAGCGGAACCTTCTTGCCTTTGCCCGTTTCCGTCACGAAAAGCAGGAGCGGGTCCCTTTCCAGGGTTTCCGGGTTGACTGATTCCATGCTCACGACCTGGTCTCCCGGAGCCATACTCATGCCTCTAACGCCTTTTGCCGGCCTCTGAGTGGGTCGCAATTCCTCTTCCGGGAACCTTATTACCTGACCCTCGCGAGTAGCCATCAGGATCTCACCTTCGCCGTGGCTCAGAGCAGCCGAGCTGATGGAGTCGCCGCTTTCGGCGTTTAAGCTATGGATTCCGCTTATATGGGCGGAGGAAAAGTCTTGAACTGGGTTCTTCACCACGTAGCCCCCTTTCGTCCCCATAAGGCAGAAACCATCCCCTCTTAGCTCCTCCCCTTTCAGGTTAAGGACCTCGCGCACTACTTCGTCGTCGTCAAGATCCACAATTCCCGCGAGCCTTTCTCCCCGGGAATCCCGGCGGGAAGTGGGTAGTTTGTAAGTCTTTATCTTGTAGACTTTCTCCTGGTCGGTAAATACCAGGGTTTCGTTCCGGGAGTTTCCACTCGCGGCAACAGTTATCCTATCGTCCTCTTCCAGATCCATGCAGATAACCCCCTTGCCTCCCCTGTTTTGCGTCTTGTAACCGCTCCGCTTCGGGGCATTGACGTAACCGTTTTCGGTAACCTGGACGACGAGTTCATGGTCCGGAACGAGCTTCTCGGCATCGAGTTCCTCTACTTTTTCCGTGATCAGGCTCCTTCTCTCGTCGCCGTACTCTTCCTTGATGTCCCGGAGTTCATCCTTGATGATCTCGTCTAACTTTAGCGTCGAGGAGAGAATCTCCCTGTACCTCTCTATGTATTCCCGTTTTTCCGCAAGCTCCGCTTCTATCTTTTCCCTCTCCATGCTGGTTAACCGTCCCAGCTGGGTCTTCAGGATGGCATTTGCCTGTTTCTCGGAGAAGGAGAACCTCTCGATCAGGTTTTCCCTCGCTTCGTCCCGGGTTTCAGCGTCCCGGATTAGTTTTATAATCAGATCAGTGCTGTCCAGAGCGACCTGCAACCCTTCCAGAATATGAGCCCGGCTTTCTGCTTTCTCCAGCCTGTACTCCGTCCTTCTTTCAACCACGGACCGCCTAAAGTCAATAAAGGCGTTCAGAATCTCTTTAAGAGAGAGCCTTCTCGGGTTGCCGTCCACTATAACGGTCATGTTGGCGCCATATGTCTTTTCGAGCGGGGTATACTTGAATAACCTGTTCAACACAACTTCGGGTTCCGTACCCCGCTTGAGTTTAATAACCACCCGTAATCCGTCCCTGTCCGACTCGTCCCTGACGTCCGTAATTCCCTCTATTGTCTCGTCTTTTGCCTTTTCGGCAATTCTTTCGATGATCGTGGACTTCTTTATCTGGAAAGGTATTTCCGTGACGACTATGTTGTTTCCCTCGAGCTGTGTCTTGGCCCTCATCCTTATTCGACCCTTGCCAGACCTGTATGCCTCCTTTATCCCGTCTCTGCCAAGAATAATTGCACCGGTCGGGAAATCCGGACCCTTTATGTATTTCATCAGCTCTTCAAGGGAGGCCTCCGGGTTGTCAATCAGGTAAATTAAACCTTCAATCAGTTCGGTAAGGTTGTGTGGGGGGACTTTGGTGGTCATACCGACCGAGATCCCCCAGGCACCGTTCAACAGCAACCCCGGAACTTTGGCCGGTAATATCGTCGGCTCCTCCAGGGAATCGTCAAAATTAGGAGTAAAGTCGACGGTATCCTCGTCCAGCTCCTCCAGAAACGTTTCGCTTATCGGGGATAAGCGCGCCTCCGTGTAACGCATGGCGGCCTGAGAATCCCCGTCAATCGAGCCGAAGTTCCCCTGGCCGTCAATCAGCGGATAGCGAAAGGAAAACTCCTGCGCCATGTTTACCATAGTATCGTAAACGGCTATGTCCCCGTGGGGATGGTACTTACCGAGAACTTCACCGACGATTCTCGCGGATTTTTTCGGCGCCCCATCCGAGTAGAGGCCTAGCTCGTCCAGAGCATACAGGATCCGTCGCTGGGCCGGCTTCAAACCGTCCCTGACGTCCGGTATGGCCCTCCCCCTGATTACGCTCATCGCGTAATTTATATAGGATTCCTCCATCTCTTCTTCTATATAGGCGGTCTTTACTTCGCTCATGTTTTTTTCTCCCGTTTGATTGGATTGTTTAATATTAGCTTTTTCGGGTGAATAACTCAAGGAAAATTAGTTCCAATGGGACGTTAAGCAGTTTTTTCGCTTCCCGAACGGGGACCCTGCAGCAGGAAAAGAGGAAACTGGCAAATTAAGACGGCAGGGGGCCTATTTTGGAAACACTACCCTATAGGTTACTCCGCGGCTTCCAGTCTATCGTGCCTGGACCGTAAGTGTGCTTTTGAGCTATCTACTCAATCTCCGATTGGCTCGGGAATTCCATAGCGGACATAAATTTATCCGTGAAGTCAGTGCGAAAGGAGAGCTCTATGTAGTCGATTTCCCGGGCAAGCGCCTCGACCTCCCGTTCCTTCCCCCTATTTACCAGGGCGAGTTTTGCTCCCTGCCCGGCTGCGTTACCGACGGAGACTATCTTGTCGAGTTCCATCTGCGGCAGGACACCTATCCGAAGTATGTTTTCCTTCCGCAGGTAGTTACCGAATGCACCGGCCAGATACACCCTGTCGATGTCAGACGCCGTTGCTCCAAATTCCTCAAGCATGATGTCTATTCCCGCTTTTATCGCCCCTTTTGCCAGCTGGACTTCGCGTATGTCCTCCTGTGTCACGAATACGGGGTTGCTATCGACGTGCAGCCAGAAGGCCTTGTCGTTCCCGATATCGATCAACCTATTACCCAGAGGGTTGATCGTCGGTCGAGCCAGCTCGGCTCTCTCGGTAATTATGTTGCCCTTTTCCTTTATTAAACCAGCCTGCAAGAGTTCGCCAACCGCGTCGACGATCCCGGACCCACAGAGACCTTTTGGAGTACCATCGTTAATGACTTCCAGGCGAAGCTGGCCTTCCTCGTCTATATTGACGTGAGAAATGGCGCCGGTTCTCGCGGTCATGCCCTGTTCGATGTTTGCTCCCTCGAAGGCAGGACCGGCCGCAGTAGAAGACGCAACCATCTTTTCCCTGTTACCCAGTACCATTTCTCCGTTGGTTCCGATATCAACCAGCAGGTTTAGCTCTTCCGACTTATGCATACCGGTCTGCAGCACCCCGGCAGTTATATCCGCACCAACGTAGCCGGCCAGCGACGGCAAGAGTACCAGCTTGCCTTTCGGGTTAATCTCGATCCCCAGTTCCTCCGCATCCATGCGCTGGGATTCGACAAAACCGGGTATATAAGGGGCTTGATCCATTTTTGTCGGGTCGACGCCGGCGAGAAGGTGGAGCATGATGGTATTGCCGACGAAGGTTGCTTTGTAAATATCTTCCGGAGAAATTCGCTCGGCCTCGGCGAACTCGCTTATCAGTTCGTTTATCGAGTGGATTATCTCTTCCTGGAGCCTTTCGAGGCCGTCATCGTGCTCCCTGACGTACTTTATTCGGGAAACGACGTCCGCCCCGTACTTACCCTGGGGGTTTTCCCTGGAATTCACGTCGAGGGTTTCGCCCGTAGCCAGATCAAGACCGTATCCGGCCACGGTAGTGGTCCCGATATCAAAGGCCATCCCGTAGGATTCGTATTGTTTTTCCGGAGAATCAATCGAAAGCAAATTACTTCCCGGCCGATCTACCGTGGCAGTAATCGAAAAATCGTTCTCCCTCAACCTGCCGGGGATGGTCCTGAGCACGTCCAGAGGAATACTCAAGTCTCCGTCAAGCGCATCCAGGACCCGGGAGGAGTCCGACCTCTGGTCCCCCCTTCCGGGTTCTTCAAGTTCCAGATACTTCCGTTCTATCCCGCTATCCATCTCGACGTCCTCAATCCCTTCGTCAAGTTCTGCTTTGGCATTGGCTTCCCCTTCGCCCGCTCCGGCCAGCGAAGGCACTTCCACGACCATATCCGAATCGACTTCCAGGCGACAGGAAAGCCTCATCCCGCTTTTCAGCTCTTCCGAAGAGAAGAACTCTTCCTCCGACTCAACCGGCTCAGGCGGGTTTTCCAGAACCTTGACCCTGCATTTACCGCAAAGCCCCATACCGCCGCAGAGGCTCGGTACTCGGTAATCGTTTTCGTGCAGGACCTCGAGCAGGTTACTGCCGGCCTCCACTTTCAGGGTTTTCCCGTCGTTCGATATCTCTATTTCGTATTTTTCTGGCATAACTCTCCTTTTCCTTCCAAAACCAGTTCGTGACAAAAAACAATATCGTCATCCAGGTTACAGCGTTAATTAATACTGTTGTGGGCTAATGCCCAGATCGGCCTAATTTTAACCAGAAATTCTAATATTTTAAAGTTATAAAAGTAAGGTCAAAAACGCGCCTGGAGTGTACCGCTCCAGCTGAAGCTGTCCGAAGGGCTAACGCTACGACCCCGGCTCTCTTCGGACCAGCCACCGGCTTCACTTTCCTTCCAGCAGGGAAACAAGGAAGCGGTAAAGATCCCGGATTCGCAGGAGGGTACTTTCTGCAAGACGATTAATTCTGGTAAATTTGTACTCCCGGGTGGGGTCAAGCGGTTCCACCCGGATGGTATACATATTCATCCGGTTGGCACCGAGAACGTCGGTAAACAGCTGGTCACCGACCATTGCCGTCTCTTCAGCTCCCACGCCAAGCTCTCCCAGTATCTTTTCGAAGCCCTGACTCTTTGGCTTTCCGGCATTAAAGAGGTGCGGAAAGGGTAATTCGGCGACGAAATCCTCGATTTCCTTCTTTCTGCTATTACTGAGGACTGCCACTTTGAGACCGCGGGACTGTAAGTCTTCAAAGAGGTCCAGAACCTCGGACTCAAGCTCTTCTTCGCCCCACAGGGCCAGCGTGTTATCCAGGTCAAAAATAACGGCCCGGATTCCCGAATTCTTTAATTCTCCGTAATCCACATCCCTAACGGTTTCTACCTTTTTATCGGGAAAGAAGTAACCGGGAAAGGACTTAGACGTGCCCATCGCTTTGACCTTCCACGGCAATTCTCCCGACAAAAATAAAACGTCGCAAATCCCGGATGACGGAAACCGTTTGATCGACGTAACCGGGGGAAGTGAGGATACGAAACTCTTTGCGACCGTTTACTACCCTGTACTCGCGCCTGGCGTTCGCTATCCCGTCGTACCCCTCGATAACCGCATCGAGAAAGTGGAGGTCCTCCTCTTCCAGTTCTACGTATACCTCGATAGAGTCCTCCGGAGGCCCTCCCGCTTTCATCTTAGAAGTAGATTTCATTCAGCCCTGGTCCTGTCCCGTCGATCCGATCCGCCCCATGAGTTCGCTCACTTTTTCCTCCCTGTAACTGGAGTCAAGCTCCTGCAACCTGTTGAGCTTCTCCTCCGCGGCGGGGTCGTTGCCCTGGTTTATTCTCACTTCCGCTATACCCAGCAGGGCTTTTTTACCGAGGCTGGACAGGCTATCCTCTCCGTTTTCTTCCTCGTCCGCTTTCAGCAAGCTCTGATAGAAATCGAGTTTCTGTACGGACGACTGAGCCAGCTCCAGGCCCTTTTCCAGGAACTCCTTGGCTTTGCCGTACTCCGTCTTGCTCGTGTAGACTTCGCCCAATCCAGCATAGGCTTCCCGCTTTTCGGCCGTTACCTCAGTTCTGTCGAGAACTTCCCTGTACTCTTCTATCGCCGATTCGTAAACGTGCTGACTCCGGTAGGCCCGGGCAAGGGTAAACCTGGTTTCGATGTCCCCGGGTGCCTGCTGCAGGATTTTCTCCGATATTTCAATCGTTAATTCCTCGTCCTGGGTTCTATCCAGTCCCTGCCGGTATTCCTCGAGTGCTCGTTCGGAACTGTCCTGCTTCAGGTAATAGTCACCCATCAACATGTAGGCCTCGCCGCTGTAAGGGTTCGTGGACAGGACGCTATCCAGCTCCATCTTTGCGTCCTCCAGTTCTCCCGTCTGCAGGTAAGCTCGGGCAAGGCTGAGAGACGTGTCGGCATCGGCCCGAACTTCCAGGGCGTCGTTGTAGTTATCAATTGCCTTTTCTAACTGACCCTGTTCCATGTAGATATCGCCAAGGCCTTTCCGCGCGGTGAAGTTGTTTTCCGACTGATCCAGTGCCTTCTGGTAGGTACTGACGGCTTTATCGTACTGACCGTTTTCCCCGTAAGCGTCGGCGAGTTTGTTTAATATATTGACGTTCTGATCGGCAAGCTCGAGTGCGGACTCGTACTGTTTGATCGCCTGCTCGTAATCCTCTAGATTGACGAGCATATCGCCGTACTCGACGTAGGCCGCAACGTAATCAGGGTTAGTCTCTATCGCCTGTTCAAAGTTCTGAGCGGCTCGTGAGTAGGAACCGTTGGTCCGGTTATAGCGACCGAGGTAGTAGTTGACCTCAGCGTTATCCGGTGCGAGCCCCTTGACGCGGTTGAGCAAATCTCCGTCCCTGCTACCTGTCTGCCGCACGACTTCCAGGTAATTGTTAACGGCTTTCTCCTCATATTCGGAAATTTTCTCCTGAACGTTTTCCACGTCCGTCTCCGATTCGGACTGATTTCTCAGTTCATCAGCTCTTTGCTGGTAGAGGCGTCCGATGTAGTAAGATAGATACGGATCGTTTACCCCGGTTCCTTCTTCCAGGTTCCTGTAAGCATCAAGACCCGCCTGGAAATCATCGTTCTGGGCCGTCCGATAGGCTTCCACCACGGGTAACTTTATCTCGATATCGGCGTCCTCTTTTACCTTATTGTACCAATCCTGATACCTGCTGTTTTCTTCTTCTGTCACGTAATCTTCCCTGACCTTATCGCGGATTTCCTGGAACCCGGGTACCTGTCGTTCCTGCTTTTCGTTTACCCGCAATATCTGCCAGCCGTCCGGCGTTTCTACCGGACCACCGACTTCACCAGAATCGAGCGAGAAAGCCAGATTATCTATGGCAGTCGACTTTTCCCCTTTTTGGAACCAACCCATGTCGGTGTTCAAGTCGTTTTCTTTGGCGTATTCATCAAAGTAGTCCGGGTTTTCGTCAATCTTGCTCTTTACCTCATTAGCTCGGTCCTCGGCCTCAAATACCAGGTGGCTCGCCTTAACCCTGGAAGGAGTCTGAACGTAAGTGTCGATGTTATCGTTGTAGTAGGTCTTCAGCTCGTCCTCCGTGGGCTCGATCTCCCCCACGACCTGGTTCCGCAGTTCCTCCCTTTTGAGCTGTGCCCGAATGTCTTCTTTCATCGTGGACTGGAACTGGTCGTACGTTCTACCCTGAGCGGAAAGCGCGCTCTTTAGCTGATCCAGTGTCCAGCCCTGCTGTTCCAGCAGGGAGTTCAGCTGTTCGTTGTACCGGGTATCGACCTTCTGATCGCTCACTTCAATACCTTTCTCGTCGGCTTCCTGCTCTATCAACCTGCTTTCGATGAGCGAATTCACGGCGCTCGACTTGATTCTAAGTTCGTATTGCTTCCCGCTCGCACCTTCAAGCATTTCCGAGAAGTTCTGTCCGAACTGGCTGTAGAGCGATTCCTGCCTCTGCACCAGGTTGTCGTAAGTATTCTGGAATTCCGATTCGGTTACCTCGTCTCCATTTACGACCAGCGCCACGGAAGTGCCTGAGTTCCCGTCCCCCGAACTTCCTCCTCCGGGTCGCATGTACTGGAAAGCAGCCAGTCCAACTGAACCCAGAAAGAAACCAATTACCATTACCCAGATTATCGTCTTTTTGTGCCGATCAAAAAACCTATTCACTCTCTCACCTCTGAAATTTTTTATTTCGTAACCAGCATAACTTATAAACCATTAGCAGTCGTTCAATCGTCATTCCCCAGAAACTTCGATAAAGTCTTATAAACGCTCAGCCCCCCGGAAAAGAGCCCGACAAGGAGAAACGCCAGCTTGAAAACGTATTCCGTGCCGAACTGATTATCCAGCCAGTAACCAATCCCTACGGATATTAATACGGAGAAGACGAAAGTAAAACCTATCTGACTGACCTGACCCGCAGTTCTTAACGCGGTTTTCCAACCGTCCTCGTCATTATTATCCATCAAGGGGAGGTAGGGGTTAAATATCCAGTATATCTTCCCCGCCATTTTCCTCCTCGTTATTCTCCTGGCTCCTTTCAGTTCCTTTCGGATCCGCTTGCTCGTCAACGGACCCTTCGTTCTCTTCTTTCTTTTTCTTATCCTGGTTGCCGGTTGCTTTAGTCGGCTTAAACGGAAGCCTGGTTTTCACTTCCAGTCGCATCGCGGTCTTGTTCTCGTGGTCGATCTCAACGTCGACAAAAGAAGGCAGAAACACAAGATCAACTCCACTCGGTGCCATATAACCCCTGGCGATCGTTATCGCCTTAACTGCCTGGTTGACGGCTTTCGGGCCGATCGCCTGTAGCTCGGCCACTCCTTCTTCGCGGATCGTATTGGCCAAAGCTCCGGCAGTGGCAGAAGGGTCGGACGTCGAAGAAACTTTAAGAATTTCAGCCAAGATCTCGCACCTCCTTCGATTTTTGCGGTAACTCCTTCCGGAGAGTTTAAATTTCCGGTATTACTGGGCGGCCTCCACGAATTCCGCCTTCCGGATTACGTTTATTTTTACCTCGCCCGGGTAGTCGAGATCCCGCTCGATTTCCCTGGCGATATCGTACGCTAGCTTACTGGCTCTATTATCGCTTACCTCCTCAGGTGACACTATAACTCTGATCTCCCTTCCTGCCTGAAACGCATTTGCCTTTGTTACGCCGTCAAAGGACCCGGCGATCTCCTCCAGGTTCTCCAGTCTCTCGATGTACTTCTCGTAAGTTTCCCGACGTGCGCCCGGTCTGGTTGCCGAAAGCGTATCCGCCGTCTGCACCAGTACCGGCAGCAGGGATTCCGGCTCCTCGTCCTCGTGGTGTGCGGCAATTGCGTTGACAATGAGCTTATCCTCTCCGTACCGACGAGCGAGTTCGGCTCCGATCTCGGCATGAGTTCCGGTTACTTCGTGATCAACTGACTTCCCTATATCATGCAGTATTCCGGCCCTTCTGGCTGGTTTGGGAGAAAGTCCAAGCTCTTCCGCAAGCATCCCGGCAATAAAGCTAACCTCCAGGGAGTGGCGCAGAAGGTTCTGGCCATAGCTGTTTCTAAACTTCAGCTTGCCAACGAGCGGGATCAGCTTCGGCGAGAGATCGATCCCCGTGTCCAGGGCGGCGTCCTTGCCGGCTTCCTTGATCCGCTCCACCATTCTTTCCCGCGCCTTCTCGACTTTTTCCTCGATCTGGACCGGGTGAATTCTCCCGTCCTTGACCAGTTCTTCCATGGCCAGCTTCGCTATCTCCCTTCGAACCGGGTGAAACGAGGACAAAACCACCATTTCCGGGGTATCGTCCACCATGACTTCGACGCCGGTCAGTGCTTCGAAAGTCTTTATGTTTCTCCCGTTCCTGCCAATTACCCTACCTTTGAAATCGTCCGAAGGTAAAGAAACGGAGGTGACCGTATTGCCCTCCGCCTGTTCGGCCGAATAGCGCTGCATGGCCGTAGCGAGTATCTTTCTCGATTTCTCTTCCGCCTTCTCTTCCGCCTTCTTCTTTGCCTCGCTGACTTTTCGGGCGTAGTACCGCTCCGTTTCCTCCTCTATTCTCTCCATCAACTCGTCCTTGGCTTCCTGAGAACTCATTCCCGCGAGCTCTTCCAGGTACTCCTTTTCCTTTTCAATGAGCTTCTGGCCTTTTTTCTTTAACTTTTTCAGCTCTTCCTGGTCCTGCTTCAGGGAGTCCTCGATTTTTTCCAGGTGGTTGCTCTTCTTGGAAAGCCTGTCGGCCTTCCGCATGATTCTCTTTTCCTTTTTATCCAGGTCCTTTTCCCGCGTTTTGAACTTCTCTTCCAGCTCCTCCCTTTGCTCCTGTATTTTTTGCTGTCCTTCGAGAACCTTCTCCTTTTTTAGGTTTTCACCAGTTTTTTTTGCCTGCTCTATTATGTCCGAGGCCTGTTCCGCCTTCTCGGAAAGCTTTTTCTCGTGATACCTCTTTCCGAGATACGCTCCAGCCGCCAGCGAAACAACCACCGACAGGATTATATATATCGCCAACATTCTCTTCACACCTCACGGAGTCTGCAAAAGGGGTCAAGTTATTCATCGAGCTTTCTCCTCTCCAAGCCCCTTAGATCAAGGAATACTTCCCTGTACTCGTCAACCCAGGTGGGTAAGTCCTGCATAACCAGGGTTCCAATTAATCGAGGATTTTCCTCAGGGTGCTCGAGTGCTCCCTGAACTTCGTTCAAGAACATCCGGTTCTCGCTAATGAATTTGGAGAAGGAGCGGCCACCAACAGTGTTATCACCTTCGCTTCCGGAAACCAGCTCCTCCAGAGCCATGTTGAGCCAGTGGAACCCTTCCAGCATTTGCTCTATCTCTTCATCATCTATTTCGGATAGGATGTCGCCGTTCTCGGGAAAGGAAAATCCCCTGCTCCATTCTTCCAGGCTATCAAGATACGAAAGTGCCTTGGTTACCATCTCGTCTGCCAGGGAATCAGTAGTTTCAGTTAATAGCTCGACTTCCTGACTGCCCAGTTCCTGGTCCAGTTTTTCGTCGAGCTCGGACTGGGAAAGAAAGTCCCCACCGAGCTTTATCCCGACGAGCCGCTCGTCAGTAGTCGAAAGCTTTTCTTTGACTTGATCAATCAGGGCGCTTACCGTCTCGTCCTCGCTAATTTCGATCTCTCTATCGCCAAATTTAATGTCCATGGTAAGGCAATTTTATTCCTCATTTCGTTTGAATGCAAGATAGAGAGCCGCGGGCAGTACGGATAGAGAGAGGACCATGGCGAAACCTATCCCGAGGAGTGAAGTGCCACCGAGAATTCTCAACCCGGGTGTCCGGGCGATGAAAAGGCTTCCAAACACCACTATGGTAGTCAAAGAAGTGGTGACAACGGCCAGACCAGTGTGGGAGAAAGCGGATTTGATCGAGCTAGCCAGCCCGCCCTCCAGATCCTCCTCACGCCAGCGATAGATCAGGTGTAAACCGTCATCGACACCTATTCCAATCAACAGAGGAGAAATTATGATGTTGATGAAATTGAAGTTCATCCCGAGAACTTTCATGCCACCCAGCATCCAGAGGTAACCAATTACCAGCGGGACAACTGCCAGAAGTGATAGCTTGAAGTCCCCGATGCCGAAGTAGAGGATAAAGCTGATCATCAAAACGGCCAGAGAGGTGGAAACGATGAAATCGTGCCTGATGTGGCCCTCCAGCTGGTACTGAATCAGCGGCAGCCCGAAGTAGTCCTCGGAAAAGTTCGAGACTTGCTTTACGAATTTGTTCAAGTTCTCGGACTCGTAAATCGACTTTTCCACCCCGGCTATCACGACGAATTCGCCTCTTTCCGTGGTCAGAGCCAACCGAACTTCATCCGGCAGTGCCTGGGTGATACCCGCCTCTCCAGTTAGCAATTCGTCCACCGGTTCCAGCTGCGCCTTCAGACTCTTCAAGTGGTTCCGCAGGGATTCTACCGTCACGAGCAGTTCTTCGCGGTCGAGCGATCTCAGTTTCTTTCTGACTTCCAGAAGCTGGTCAATTACCTTATTTAATTGTACCGTCATTTCGGACCGGCTCGACAGGGTCGATGAAAGTTGAGCTGAGGAGAGATCGCTCACCAGCGATTCCAGCTGTTCTACTTTTGTTTCTCGGTCTTCGAGGACATCCTGGAGAACGGAAAGAACGGATTGAATCTCGTCGATCTTTTCCGTTTCAATGATTGACCCATCCACGTTCCCAAAGTCTTCCGGCAGGTAATCACCGATGGAATTGACGCTTTTAACTTCATCCATATCGTTTAGTTCTGCCTCGAGCTGCCTCATCTCCTCGAGACTATCCGGAAAAAAGGCAAAAGACGGCCCGATATTGACCTCGGACGAGCCGAACTGCTGCTGCACGTCTTCCTGAATCCTGATGCTTTCCACTTCCGTGGATACGTTGTTGTTGGAAAACTGAAAATTTAGCTGCAGCGCTCCAAAGAGTGCCAGCCCGGAAATTATCAGCGCAACCAGTAGCAGCGGTTTTCTGTACTTGATCGCATTCTGAACTATACCCGTGAGCGTGGAACGGTAATCAAAGAGTTCTACGGTCCTCCGCCTGCGGCACCAGCGCTGGTAGGCCACGATCAGCGAAGGAAGCAGGAAGATATAAACCAGAAAGGAAATCAGTATGCCAAGGCTCGTAATGATCCCCATTTCCACTAGCCCCTGGGACCGAGAAAAAATCAGGGTCGTAAATACCGCCGAGGTAGTTAAGGCGGCGATAAAGGTGCCCTTACCCTTCTTCAGAATGGTGATCCGGATCGCCTTACTGACGGTAACGTCCCCCAGCCGCTCCTCGCTGAATCGGAACAGGAGGTGAATCCCGTAATCTATTCCCAGCCCGAGCACCAGCGCGGGCAAGAAAGTGGTCAGCAAGTTAAAACCGCCGACTGAGAACTTGGCCCAGCTGAGAGTCAGGAGAACGGCTACGACCAGCGGGAACGCTACCAGGACGGAGTAAAACAGTGATCCGAGTGCGAAGAAAAAAGCCACCATGACGGCCAGAGAAGATACTATGGTGGTCTTGAGCATGTCGTCCCGCAGCGCTTCGTTTCGCTGGGAATTGGTCACGAAGGAACCGGTCAGGCCGATCTCGTAGTTCCCGGAACGATAGACTTCTCCTTGCTTTACCTCCGAGATCGCCTCTTCCGCCGCTCGGGTCAGCCTGTCACTAAATTTGATGTTGTGTGACTCCGCGTGGCGGGGTTTTGCCTGGACCAGCAGGGTGGAAGAGTCGTCCGAGAGGTATTTTCGGCCGAGTTCCCGCTCCCTTTCCTCTCTAACTGCGCGCAGGTCCTCCCTCAGGTTACTCAGTTTTCCATCCCACCGGCCGAGTTCCCCGCTTGAGTCAAGGCCCGCGAGTGCGAACTCGTTGCGGTCTTCCAGGCGGGATAGCATTTGTTTCATCCGGTCTTCCGACAGGCTGTCGGCGGAACTCATGCGTTCGTAATCCGAAATCAGGTCCCCGTAGAGGTCCCCTGATTCCAAACCGTCCGGGGAGGGAAAATCGGTGGAAAACCCCCGCAGCTCGTTTTCCAGGTTCCGAATTTCTTCCAGCGTCCTATCGTTGAGGGAGTAGAGGAGTTCGTACTTTTCCGGCGTCATCTCGTCCCCGCGGTAACTAACCGACTCGATCTCAGGTATCTCCGCTATCCTGGGAGCCACGACGTCGGCAAGTGCCAGCAACTGGTCCTTTCTTTCTTCCCGGCTCAGCTCGTCTCCGCCGGCATGAGAGAGAACTACTGTCAGGTTTTGCGTATTATTAATCGTCCCCTGGCGTTCCCTGTACTCGTTGATCAGGGGATCGTTCTGCGGGAGCAGGTCGAGCAGGGAACTCCTGATAGGAAAAGGGAACAGGTAAGTTAAGGCCAGAACGACTAAAACCAGAAATAACCCTATGACCCAGTAAGCCCTGTACCGAACCAGACGATAAACATGTTCTAATAGCTTGTCCAGCATCCAGTATTAGACCGGGAAAACCCCGACCCACCCCTGATTATTCGGTTAAACTATTACGGATTGGAAAACCGGCTACGCCCCACTTAAAAGCACTTACGAGTCGGATCCGGGGCTCCTGACGTCGATATCACAACCCACCAGATCCACCGTTAGCCGAACGTTCTGTCCGTTTTGCCCGATGGCGTAAGCGAGGTCGTCCTTGGGAACTATAACCCGCGCTGTCTCTTCACCCTGTTCGTTCTCCTGAAACTCTATCGAAAGAACGCTGGCGGGTTCGAGGCTATTCCGGATGAGACGCTCCCGATCGTCGCTCCAGTGGATGACGTCAATTTTCTCCCCGTTCAGCTCCTCAGTTATCTCTTTGACCCGGGAACCTCCGGCCCCCACGCAGGTACCAACTGGATCGATCTGGTCGTCAAGCGACCGAACAGCAACCTTGCTCCTCTTGCCGGGCTCCCGTGCTATTTCAACGATTTCAAGCAGATCGTCCTCTATCTCGGGTATCTCTATTTCCATCAACTTGGCAACGAATTCCTCTTTCGTTCGCGAGACTCGAACTTCCAGCCCGCCCGGCTTTTTATCCACGTAGTAAAGGTAAGCACGCAGACTATCCCCCTGATCGTACCTTTCGCCGGGGATCCTCTCCGACCCGGGAAGGAGACCCTCGACTTCCCCCAGGTTCAACCAGACGTCACTACCTTCGAACCGGTGGATTGATCCGTTTACGACCTCTCCTTTTCTCTTCGCATAGGATTCGTAAACGAGCTCGTTCTGTTTTTCCTGAATTAGCTGCCGGATTACGTCTTCCGCCTTCTTCGACGCGATTCTGCCAAATTGACCCAGTTGAATTTGTTCTCCCTCGATAAATATATCCCCGGAATTTTGATCGATATTTACCTCGACTTCCTCGTTCGTGTTGTACTGTTCCTTGTAGGCGGCCTGCAGTCCCTTCTCGACCATATCGTAAAGCTCGTCCCTCTCTATCCCCTTGTCCTTGGCCATATCTTCGAGCGCTTCGATAAACTCTATATTCATTGGCTACCCCTCTTGGGTCAATCCACCTCTTCTTCCGTTATTTTTGTGCTTGCTTTCGCTACCTGACTCAAAGGTATATTTA
>CAZNVA010000009.1:0-19046 GCA_964576335.1 uncultured Thermotogae bacterium
TGAGGTCGTTAAGCTCTATTAAAGGCATAAATCCTCCAGAGAAAAGTATTTAACTAAATTATGGATAAAAACAAACTCGAAATCATAAAAACAGCTGCCAGTACGGATGTAGCAGTCCGTTTAGGGTCGGTCTGTTCTTCTCTACCGAATACCGTACTTGAACCCCCGGCGCCAAACGCACCGCCCAAACCGGCGTGTTCACTCATCTGAACCAAAACAATACCGATGAGTCCCGCAGAACTCAGGTAGAATATCAATCTGACTATTAAGGCTATCATTTTACCTCCTAATATTATAAGCTGATCAGCTTAATCGCAAACGATTTTACTGTAAGGGCTCCAAACCCTCTCTCAAATTAACTATCAAACAGTAACTCGGCGTACTTCATGTCCCTTTCGGTAGTTAGCTTGAGGTTTTCCCGTTCTCCCTGAACTATCTTCGGGTTTTTATTCCAGTAATCCATGAAGGCACCGGCATCGTCGGAGTAATACTTTCCCTCACTAGAAAACTCTTCCAGCGCTTCAAGAACCAGCCCCCTTTTGAAACACTGGGGAGTCTGTACCCGAACGAGCTTCTCTCTGTCTACGGTCTCACCGGCAAACCCACCACTGTTTTTCCGAATGGTGTCGACTGGTTTGACCCCGGGGAAAGCTGCTCCATGGTCAGCTGCTGCCTCAAGGAGTTCTTCAACCAGACCGGGGCTAAAATTTGGCCTGGCTCCATCGTGAATCAGCGCGTACTCCGTTTCGAGACCGCGCAGTCCCGCAAGGGAAGAGTCCTGACGCTTTTCCCCGCCCGGGACGGTTTCCACCTTTACCTCGTCACGTATATCCGGGATCACTCTTTCTTTTAGTTCGTTCTTATCCTTTTCGTTGTATACCAAAACTAACTCGTCCGCAATACCCGAAGCTACAAACTTACCGATGGAGTGAAACAGTACCGGCCTGCCTCCCAGCTTTCTGTAGACCTTATTTACCCTGCCACCCATTCTCTCGCTGCGGCCAGCGGCCAGTATTACTGCTCCGACGGATTTATCACTATACATCTCTAGACAACCACTAGCCGTTACTCTCCTCGCCGGAGGAGTTAGTTACCTGTTCTAACTCGTTGCTTTCAAGGGAGAAGACGTATATTTCCCAGGCATCCGTACGGTCCGAATTGAATATTACCTCGGACGACCCATTCCATCTCGGGTTAACGTCCTGCCCGGAATCCTCTGTTAACCTTCTTTCGTCAGAGCCATCGGGGTTTACAGTATAAATATCCGTATTGTCGTTCCTCTGTGAAACGAATACAATTCTTTCCCCTTCGGGTCCCCAGTCCGCACCCCAGTCGTCGTTGTCGTTGTCGGTAATCTGCGTCTTTTCCCCGGTGTCCCGATCCATGACGAATAGCTGGAAGTTTCCACCGGACTTGGAGGAAAAGATTATCGATTCTCCATCAGGGGATACGTCCGGTTGCCAGTTCTGAATTTCCGGTCCCTGATTAAACATCGAACAACCGGAAAGAAAAAGGGCAAGTCCCCCTACGAGCAACCCAAGTAAAACGATTCTTTTCATTTTTCGTCCTCCGTTTGTAAAATTACCTGGAGGAAAATACTTTCCCCTCCTTCCCACCCGACTATCACTTTCACTTTACGGTTCTCGCAAGAACTATAAAATACGGATGGGCAATAAGAAAGTTTAGGGTCGACTTGACCTTTTTGCAATGTTATGATATCCTTAAATTCGCTTTAGGAACCACTTATGAAAGCTATAAGAGGGATATATCCTGTCAAAAAATTGGACAGTAAAAGAGATCTTAGACTGGACCAGGGACTACTTTAAGGAGGCAGGAGTAGAGAAATCTCGGCTCGAGGCGGAGCAGTTGCTGGCTCATACCCTGGATGTAGATAGGCTAGATCTTTACGTAAACCCGGACAGGCCGCTTGACGAGAAGGAACTGGACGAATTTCGGCCTCTAATAAAGCAGAGGAAATCGGGACGACCGCTACAGTATTTAACCGGTGAGGTCTCTTTCATGGGGCTTTCGCTGAAAATAGACGATAGGGCCCTGATACCCAGGCCGGAGACGGAAGAGATGACCGAAGAAATATTATCCCAGTACCGGGATCAAGAGGGGCTAAAGGTTCTGGACCTGGGGACCGGATCCGGGGCGATTTCAATTGCACTGGCGAGATTTCTGGTCCAGCCGGAGATCCTTGCAGTGGATAGCAGTTCCGAGGCTCTGGAGCTGGCCCGAACCAACGCGGAAAGAAACGAATTAGAAGAGAGGATAGAATTCAGGCAATCCGACTGGTTCTCCGAGGTCAGCGACACCTTTGACGTGATAGTTTCCAACCCCCCTTACGTCAAAAGCTCCGAAATTTCCGACCTGAAAGAAGAGGTAAAAGGACACGAACCCACCGAAGCACTTGACGGAGGCGAGGACGGGCTGCGGGAAGTTGACAAAATACTGGCCGAAGCCCCGGCTTACCTGAGTCAGGATGGGGCAATATTCCTCGAAATCGGACACGAACAGGGAGAAGAGGTCAAGAAAATGGCTACAGCTAACGATTTATCCAGCGTAAACCTGCAAAAAGATACCCAGGGCAAAGACAGAGTAATATACGGGGAGAAGGGTGAGTAAAGATGCCAAAAATCGTACAGATAGCTGAACTTTCCGTTTACGGAGAGGAAGATCAGGTCATACTGGAAAACTTGAGTTTTAACCTGGAACGAGGCGAAATAGCTCAACTGGCCGGTTTATCCGAGCAGCAATACGATGCTCTTTTCCACGTCCTGACAGGTGAGATTTCTCCGGACTCCGGGCAGGTCGTTCTTGCAGATAGAAACGTAGTCCGCCTAAGTGGAAAGAACAGAAACAAGATGCTGCGCGAGGAGGTCAGTTTTCTTCCCAGGGACTTCACCCTGCCGGAAGGGAAAACGATACGGGAAGCTCTTAAGTTCAAGCTGGAAACACTGGGAGGGCTACCGGAAATCGAGGAAAGGCTGGATGACGTAATCCAGCTTACGGAACTCGCCGGCGTGGAAGAAACCCCGAAGGGTGAACGAGATTCGCTAACGAGAATCAAAACGGGGCTCGCGCTTTCCGTTATAAACGAGCCCGACTTACTAATTTGCCATGAGACGTTCACATCCTTAAACTCAATGGAAGAAGAGGATTTCGTTAAGCTGCTGGCAAAAATAAACGACCAGAAGGGACTCTCTATATTGTTGCTGGCTGACGAAATGAAGAGTGGGTACGAAAAAATAAGAGTAATCGAGCACGAAGTGGATAGCAGGGTTATCAGTTAAAAAATGAGAAATACTTTTTTCTTCCTCAGGGATATCGGAGGCAATATAGGCGGGAGCAAGCTGGGCCGGGCCGCGGGTGCGGTAATATCCGTGGTCGTTTTTTTGGTTTTACTCTACGTCTTACTTCTGCCCAAGGAAAGGCCGCTGCGGGTCTCCTCCGAGCTGGAAAACTTTCCGGAAGGGCACAGGACGCTGGCTCAAATCGATAAAGGTCTCTCCTCGAGCGCGATAAACGACCTTTACCTTTCATTGAGACGCCTGAATTCGGTCGAAAACATCATTTACGTACTCTCGGAAGAGATTCAAAGTGGAGTCTTGAACGTTCCACCGGAACTACCAGAGGACGCAAACTACTTTCTAATCCGGACCTCGAACCGGAACCAGCTAATGAACGAGCTAAAGTCCCAGCCGGGCATACCAGTTGTAACGGTCCTTTCCGAACAAACCCGGAGAACTGCGTCCGGTAAGTTGAGTTTATGGTTGAAAGTTCTAATTCTGGTCGTCGGGTTCATAATGGCAGCTACGGGATTCTACTTTATCCGCTCGTTCACGGGAGAACTTCTGGATGGCTGGGAGGGCGAACTGGAAATAGCTAAGTACTCCGGCATCTCCAGGTTATCCGTAAAAACACCTCTGGTACTAATTGGGACTCTGACCGGTTTCCTGGGTTCGCTCGCGAGCGTCGTCCTTCTTTTCCTTCTGTCACTATGGTCCAGCAGCGGAATTTGGTTGAGCCGGTACCTTCCTGGTTCCCTGGAAAGTACATCTCTGCTAATAATAGCGGGCTGGTCCCTGCTACTGGGTATAGTAATAGGCTTCCTCGCCTCCTTATCAAGCACCAGAGGTGTCGACGAGAAATGGACCTGGTCTCCAGGCTACAATCAAAACGGGTGATCAAAATTGGATAGAGATACTGCATTAAACCTTGTACAGGAAAACATATCTCAGGAGAACCTGGTTAAGCACATGAAAGCTGTGGAAGCCGGCATGAGAGAACTTGCCAGGTATTTCGATGCGGACGAAGACAAATGGGGAATTGCCGGGTTGCTTCATGATCTGGATTACGAAGAAACGGAAGACGAACCGGACGAACACGGTTTACTTACCGTAGAGATGCTTGAGGGAAGGGACTTAGAAGAGGATCAGCTAGATGCCATCAAGGCTCACGCGGGGCAGAAAACCCCGGAGACGAAGATGGAAAAGGCAATCTATGCCACCGACCCCCTGACCGGACTGATCGTTGCAGGAGCCCTGGTTCACCCCGACGGTCTTGCGGAGATGGATCCGGAATTTATCAGAAACAGGTACGACGAGAGCAGCTTTGCCAAGTCGGTGGACAGAGAAGCAATTGCAAGCTGTGAGAACCTGGGCTTCGAGCTAGAGGAATTCTTCGGGATAGTTCTCAGGGGAATGCAGAGAATTCAGGACGAGCTTGGTCTGTAAATAGTAAATAGAAAAAAAGAATTTATCAGAAAACCCCGCCTTAAGGCGGGGTTTTCCTATTAATCATTTAAAAAATTATAAGAACTAACTTGGTCTTTTCTTACTCCACAAAAGTCAACCTGGCCATTTCCGCCCCGTCACCACGGCGCGGCGGTAGCCTGAGTACGCGTGTGTATCCGCCATCCCTATCCTCGTAATCATCGGCTATTTCGTCAAACAGGCTAGAGACCGCTTCCTTGTCCTCTATGAAACTAAAAGCCTGTTTTCTCGCGTGGTCGCTTCCCTTTTTTGCCAGAGTAACCATTTTATCGGCAAAACGACTGGCTTCTTTGGCCTTTGTAACCGTTGTGTCGACCTTTCCGTGGAGGATAAGATCTCTTACTAAATTAGCCAGCATGCTCTTCTGGTGGCTCGATTCCGCGAGGTTCCACCCTTTCGTCTTATGATCCATTGTTACTTTCCTCCTTATCTGCCAGGGAGTATCCCAGCTCTTCTAACTTTTCCTCTACTTTTTGAAGAGTTTTACTGCCAAAACCATGTATGTCGAGCAATTTATCGGAAGTCTGTTCCAGCAGGTCCTCCAGCGTTTCTACGCCTTTTTCCTGGAGTAGGTTACAGGCCCGCTGGTTGAAGCCGAGATCTTCCAGTCGTTCCTCGTATTCCTCCGGTACCTCTTCTTCGACTTCCTGCAGGGTTCCCAGCTCTCCAAACGGATGATCCGGCAGGTTGGAAAACAGCTCAAACCTTCTCGCGAGTACTCTCGAGGCTCGGCCGACTGCTTCTTCGGGCCGGATACCTCCATCGGTTTCCAGATCGAGTTCCAGGCGGTCACAATCCTCCTTGCCACCGGCTCTCACGTTATCCACTTCAAAATCTACCTTTCTCACGGGTGAGAAGTCCGAATCTATCGGTATAACCGACAAAGGAGAATCCTCGACCTTGTTTTCATCCGCCGAGCGGTAACCCATACCTGCCTCTACGTCCATTTCCATGTTAAGCTCGGCACCGTCGGATAAATGGGCCAGCGTCTGCTCCGGATTAATTATCTTTACTCCGGATTCCAGCTGCAGGTCGGCCCCTGTTACCTCGCCTTCTCCACTCGCTTCCAGGTACACCTTTCTTTCTTCCGCGCCGTCCAAACGGAGAGATAACTCCTTGACGTTCATGAGGATCTCGATTATATCCTCTCTAACGCCTTCTATCGTGTCGTATTCGTGGTACTTACCATCGAACCTAACACGAGTAACGGCAGCTCCGGGTACCATGGACATCAATACTCGTCGCAAAGAATTCCCGAGCGTCGTTCCCATCCCTCTTTCCAGCGGTCCAACTACTAGATGGCCACGGTCACTTTCCAACTCCTCGAAATGAACATCTTCCGGCTCTATATATTCTAACATTAGCCCTCCGCTATTCTTAAATTCTATCTTGAGTAGAACTCCACAATCCGGTTAACCTGAAGCGTCTCTTCGACGTCTTCAATAGCGGGCTCGGATAAAACAGAAGCTCTCATGTTATCGGGCTCTACGTCCACCCAGGCGGGTATACGGGGGCTATCTTCCTTCACTAAGCTCTTCAACCCCTCTTTTTCTCTCGAGTTCTTCTTAAAGGAAACCACGTCCCCCTCTTCGGTCATGTAGGAGGGAACGTCCACGGCTCTGCCGTTCACTTCAATGTGGCCGTGGTTGATAAGCTGACGGGCCTGATCACGGGATTGGGCCAGCCCACTTCTGTACAGAACGTTGTCCAAGCGCTGTTCCAGCTTGCTGAGCAGGGCTTCACCCGTAACTTCCTTGCTCGACTGTGCCTCTTCAAAGTACTTACGGAACTGCTCTTCTCTCAGCCCATATATCCGTCTTGCCTTTTGCTTCTCCCGCAACCTGATCCTGTACTGAGACCAGCGAGACCTGCTTTCTCCGGCCTCACCAGGGGGATAAGATTTTCTGGTTAACGGACACTTGTCCGAATAGCACTTTTCCCCTTTCAGAAATAACTTGGTTCCTTCGCGCCTGCATTTTTTACATTTCGCTTCGGTATCTCGTCCCATTTTATCAATATCCTCCTCTTAACTATGTGCCCGGGGGGTAATATTAGCTACCTTCGTTACCTCGATCCCGGCCCCTTCTATGGTTTGAATCACGGAATTACGCCCGGACCCCGTTCCCTTGACAGTCACGATAACCGAGTTTACTCCATAGTCCCTGAGTTCCTCTACCAGGTTCTCGGCCGCGACCTGAGCGGCGTACGGGGTGCCCTTTCTGGATCCTTTAAACCCTACCGCACCAGGTGTTACCCAGGATATTACGTCCCCGTCGGTATCAGTAAGGGTAAGGATAGTATTATTGAAAGAAGCATTTACGTGAACTCTCGCCTTGTTTAACTTCACTTGGTTTCGTGCCAATTAAATCTCTCCCTGTTTCATAAAAACGTTACTTGCCTGCCTTCGCTTCTCTCGGCCCTTTCCATGTTCTCGCATTGGACTGGGTCTTCTGTCCACGAACCGGCAAGCCTACCTCGTGCCTTTCCCCGCGATAGCAACCTATATCCTTCAGACGCTGAATATCAGCTTCCACTTTTCTTTCCAGGTCACCCTCAACGCGGTATTCATCGATCGCGTTACGCAACTTTGCTACGTCCGCTTCAGTCAGGTCGTAAACGTAATCGTCCGGATCAACTCCCGACGACTCAGCTACCTCTCTTGCCCTGTGATCTCCTATTCCTTTTATGTAGGTTAATGATATCTTTACCTTCTTGTCCTCCGGTATATCCACACCTGCTAACCTTGGCATCCTCAATCACCTATTTGTATGAGTTAACCCTGGCGCTGTCTATGTTTCGGGTTCTTACAGTCTACTTCTACCCGACCATTGCGCCTGATTATTTTACAGTCGTCACAGATCTTTTTGACGGAACTTCTCACTTTCATTGGTATCCCCTCCTATGTCAGGATTCGCGATAGACAATCCTTCCTTTGCTGAGATCGTGCGGCGAAAACTCTACCAGAACCCTGTCTCCAGGAACTATCCTGATGAAATGCTTGCGAATTTTTCCCGATATATGACAAATCGCCTCGTGCCCGTTATCCAGTTCAACCTTGAACATGGAATCCGGGAGTGCTTCTATTATTTCGCCTCTTTTTCTAATTATGTCGTCATCTTCTTCTTCAGCCATGGCTATTTATAAACCACCTCTCACGTAAACTTCCGGTCCATCCTTGGTGGCGGCGACCATTCCTTCGAAGTGAGCGGATACGCCACGGCCCGCCGTAACCGTAGTCCAGCCGTCGTCTAAAACTTCGACTTTTTCGTCGTCCATTTTGACCATCGGCTCTATACAGAAGACCATACCTTCCTTTATTCTCTTACCCGTATCCGGGTCGCCGTAGTTCGGTATCTGAGGATCCTCGTGCATATCCCTTCCAATGCCGTGACCAACAAACTCTTTTACCACGGAATAACCTCTGGATTTAACGTATTTCTCGATAGAACTAGATACGTCTCCAACTCTATTACCGGGGCTAACCTGACTCAAACCCCTGGTAAGTGCTTCCTCCGTGGTCGAGACCAAATCCATCGTCTCTTCGTCGACTCTGCCAACCGGAACCGTGGTGGCAAAATCCGCGTATAACCCCTTTCTTTCTATTCCAACGTCAATTGAAAGTATATCCCCGGATTCTATTTCCCTTTCGGCGGGAATACCATGAACCACTTCCTCGTTCAAAGAGGTACAGAGTGAACTGGGGAAACCGCGATAGTTTTTGAAAGCGGGCCTGCCATCGGCCGCCAGGATCAATTCTTCGGCGTAGTCGTCCAGAGCCTTGGTAGTTACTCCGGGTTGTACCTTGGAAACTACCTTATCCATTACTTCCCGTAATATACTAGCGTTTTCTTTCATTATTTCAAGCTCCGAGCCCGACTTAACTTTAATCATGAATTGCTTAAATCTTCCAGTGAGTCCTTTACTTCCTCGTAAACCTTATCCGGACCCTGCTCCCCGTCGATTTCCACCAGCAACCCCTTATCCGCGTAGTAATCAATCAGCGGTGCGGTTTCGTCGAGGAAAGTCTCGAACCGATCGCGAATTACCTCCGGTTTATCGTCGTCCCTCTGGTATAATTCACCACCGCACTCGTCACAGACTCCCTCCTGCTCGGGTTTCTTAAAGTTCTTGTTATAAATCCTGCCACAATCGGAACATACGCGTCGGGCGGAAAGTCTCCTAACGGCCTCTTCGCTGTCTATTTCAATATACAATACGAGATCCAGATCGATAACTTCGCTCAGCGCGTCCGCTTGATCGATCGTTCGCGGGAAGCCGTCAAATAGGTAACCTTTGGCCTCTTCCAACTTTTTTTCTACCATATCCACGACAAGTTCGTCCGGCACCAGGTCACCACGATCCATGTATTTCTTGGCCTCGAGGCCCAGGTCCGACTCCTTTTCGACCTCTTCCCTCAGAATATCGCCCGTGGCCAGATGATTTAATTCCCCGTCCTCGACTAACTTCTCGGCCTGAGTCCCTTTACCGGCACCCGGACCACCAAGCAGAACCAGGTTAAGCTTCCCTTCTTTATCCATGTTAACCTCTCCTCCCCAGCATCGCCGAGCCGCCGGCTTCCGTCAGGCTATCGTAGTGCCGCATTACCATGTGCGACTCGATCTGCTGTACTACGTCAAGCCCGACACCGACTACAATCAGTACGGAAGTACCTCCAAGCCAGAACGAAGAAAGCCCGCTGATCGCCGTAAACACGTAGGGTAAAACGGCTATAGCTCCCAGGAACAAGGCACCCACAAGCAGCAGTCGATTCAGTATGGAACTTATATAGTCCACGGTTGACTGGCCGGGCCTAACTCCCGGAATGAAACCTCCGGACTCCTTCAGGTTCTTGGCCACGTCGTTCGGATCAAAGATGATGGAGCTATAAAAATAAGTAAAGAATACGATCAGTAAGACGTAAGCTACCAGATAAGGGATACTTCCCCTCTGGACCCACTGGGTCATCCAGGAGAGACCGGGCGCCCATTGCGCAACGGTCATTGGTAGCGAAAGCAGGACCGATGCAAATATGATCGGAATTACTCCGCCCTGGTTAACCTTTATGGGGAGGTGACTCGTATGACCTCCGTATACCTTTCTTCCTGCAGTTCGCTTTGCGTACTGGATACGGATTTTTCTACGACCCTGCTGAACTATTACGACTCCCGCAATGACCACTATGAAGACCGCGATCAAAATTAGACCCCAAAGCGGGCTGACGTTACCGTAATTCACTTCTACCCACGTGCTATAGAGCTGGCTGGGAAAGCGTGCCATAATTCCAACCATAATCAAAACCGATATACCGTTTCCAATACCGTTCTCGGTTATTCTTTCTCCGAGCCACATCAGGAAAACCGTTCCCGTGGTCATGGAGAGTACGGAAGTTACGAAGAAAAGGACCACCGATCCTTCAACCATGCCCTGTCTAACGAGAAAGAAACTCCAGCCGTAGGACTGAATAAAGGCAATCGCCAGAGTACCGTACCTGGTGTACTTCGTGATTACTTTCTTTCCTTCTCTTCCCTGTTGCTGAAGCTCCTTCAGTTTGGGGACAACGGCGGTCAGCAAACTCATTATAATTGAAGCATTAATGTATGGCGTTATACCCAGGCCGAACAGGGTGCCTCTACCCAGTGCGCCTCCCGTAAACATGTTCAGGTACTGGAGTATATTGCCTCCTCCCTGTTCGAACAGACTCTGAAGGGCCTGAGTCGAAATCCCCGGGATCGGTATATGGGTTCCGGCTCTGAATATCAATATTGCTCCCAGGGTGAAGAGTATACGCTTTCTGAGCTCCGGTATCTTTACTATACTGGTCAGCTGGTCAAGCACGGTATATCACTCTTCCTCACCGATTATTTCCCATTCCCCGCCGGCTTCTTCGATTTTTTCCTTTGCCCCGGAACTAAAAGCGTGGGCCTTTACTGTCAGCTCTCTGGTCAGCTCGCCATCTCCTAGAACCTTGTAACCGTCATCGGAATTCGCAAGCAGCCCGTCGTCCTTCAACCGTTCAAAATCCACGACTTCTCCATCTTCGTACCTGTTAAGCTCGTGGACGTTGACCCATTCCGGATGACGCTTGTTCGGGTTGGAGAAACCAACTTTTGGGAACCGACGCCAGATAGGTGTTTGACCACCTTCAAATCCGACTTTCGTCTTACCGCCGCTTCGGGCGTTCTGACCTTTTGTTCCCCTGCCGACCTCATGGCCTCCCTTGCCGGAACCGTAACCTCTGCCACGCCTGGTTGCTTTCTTCTGGCTTCCTTCAGGGGCTTTTAAATCCTCGAGCTTTTTCATCTCTGGAACGCCTCCTCTAGTTCTTCGACGTCCTTGCCTCTGAGCTCGGCAGCTTCTTCCGGCGTCTTCAACCTGCTGAATCCTTCTATTACCGCTTTAGCAAGGGTCATCGGGTTGTTGGTACCTATGGACTTGGTCAGAATGTTGTCCAGCCCGGCCAGCCTGGCTATGGTACCCACTACGTCACCGGCAATTATTCCCGTACCCCGGTAGGCCGGCTTGAGTATCACTTTGCCCGCCTTGAATTCTCCCGTAACTTCGTGGGGTATGGTTCCGTTGACTATCGGGACGTCAATCAGGTTCTTTTTCGCATCTCTGACTGCCTGCCCGATTGCCTGAGGTATTTCGCCGGTATTACCAGAACCGACACCTATCTTTCCCTCGTAGTTCCCGGCTGCAACCAGAACACGGAACCTCAGATTCCTTCCACCCTTTGTTACCTTGCTAACGCGACTGATATCTATGACGTTGTCGTCAAATTCGTCTTCCTTTCTACTATTATTCCTTGGCATAACTAAAAGTCTAGTCCCTCCTCTCTCATCTGGTCGGCCAGTGCCTTTACTTGCCCATGATACGGGTAACCGCCTCGGTCAAATACTATTGATTCGTAACCTTTCTCAAGCAATTTCGAGGCCATCAGGGAACCAACCTTTTCTGCTGTTTCCACCGTGGCGTTATCGACCTCTTGCTCGAGCTCCGGGCTCAAGCTAGAGAACTTTGCCAGTGTTTCCCCGTTCATGTCATCTATTGCCTGAACGTAAATATGCCTATTTGATTTTTTTACGTAGACTCTCGGTTTCCTCGGGGTTCCACGAACTTTTCTCCTGATTCGCTGATGCCTTATCTTTCTTTTGCTTTCTCTATCGACTTTTGGCACTGAATAATCCTCCTAATTCTAATTTCAACTAGTAATTTAACTCAATTACCCTATCTCTGCTTCCTCTCCACCGGATAGTTTGCCTTCTTTCCTGATAATTTCTTCCCCTTTATACTTGATTCCCTTGCCTTTGTAGGGTTCCGGCGGCCGGAGACTTCTTATGTCGGCTGCAACCTGGCCGACTTCCTCTTTCTCCGGTCCTTTTACTGTAACTTGGTCATTATCTTCGACTTCGGCCTCTATGTTTTCCGGCAAGTCGTACTCGATCGGATGAGAATAGCCCAACTCAAAAACTAGGTCGGTGCCCTTCTCTCTTACTTGATAACCCAGACCCTCTAGAACAAGGGTTTTTTCAAAGGGTTCTACCAGACCTTCAATCATATTTGCAACCAAACTACGGTAGAGGCCATGTTTTTCCTTGTATTCCTTGCTATCAGCTTTGCGCCCCATTACTAGTTCATCTTCTTCTATCTCGGCAGTGACGAAATCCGGGTCGTACTCCTGGGTAAATTCGAGACCGTTCTCCCCGCGGGCCGTAACAGTTCCGTCTTCCAGCTCCAGTTCGACTTCCTCCGGTATTTCTATCGGCGCTTTTCCTACCTTGGACATCTAAATCACCTCACCAGATCTTTAGAAGTAATTCCCCGCCAACGCCTTTCTCCCGGGCATCTCTACCGCTCAAAAGACCCTTGGACGTACTAAGCACGGCAGTTCCCAAACCGCCAAGCACTTCCGGTATTTCGTCCTTCGAGACGTAAACTCTCCTCGAAGGCTTACTCTCCCGCTCTACCCCCTCAATTACTGGTTCTCCTTTTTTATAGCTAAGGCTCAGATCGAGCGTTTTCTTGTCTCCATCCTCTTCTTTTTCCTCGTAGCCCTCAATATAGCCCTCTTCAGTAAGTACCTCTGCTACGGAAGCTTTTAGGTTGGAACCAGGTAAGGAGACCTTTTCGTGTCCCATACGACTGGCGTTTCTTATTCTGGTTATCATGTCACCAATAGGATCCTGAGTGGTCATGTTCTTCCTCCCGGTATAAATAAACCGTTACCAGCTAGCTTTCTGAACTCCGGGCAACTCACCTTTGTGGGCAAGCTCCCGAAAACAAACACGGCATATTCCAAAATCCCTCATGTAGCCCCTGGAACGACCGCAGATGCTACACCTGTTATTATCCCTGACTTCGTACTTTTTATCTTTTTCTGATTTCTCTACTAAAGCTTTTCGTGCCATAATATCCTCCTCTATTCTCTAAACGGGGACCCAAGTTCGTCCAGCAGGTAATAACCCTCTCTATCCGTCTCGGCACTGGTCACAATAGTTACGTCCATACCCTGGACCTGTCTTACGTCGTCGAAGGTGATCTCGGGAAATACCAGCTGCTCATCTATCCCCAGGCTGTAGTTCCCTCTGCCGTCAAACGAGTCAGGAGACAGTCCACGGAAATCCCTGATGCTCGGCAAAGCGAGGTTATATAGCTTGTTCAAAAATTCGTAAGCCCGCTTCTCTCGCAGAGTTACCTTGCAACCAACTGGAACCCCTTTTCTTATATCAAAATCGGAAATCGCCTTTCTTGCCCTGGTTATTACCGGCTTCTGTCCGGTGATAGTCTTCAGGTTTTCCATGGCTCCATCAATTATTCCGGGGTCCTCCCGTTCCGATATACCCATGTTAACGACTACCTTCTCTATCTCCGGAACTTCCATTCGATTGTCGTACCCGAGCTCCTGCATCAACTTGCTCCTGATTTCTTCTTCGTATCTTTCCTTCAACATCGCTTAATCCAGAACCCCCTCGCACTTTTTACAGACCCTGACTTTTTCTCCACCTGCCTGGTCGAACCCTACTCTCGTGGGTTCCCCGCAGGATGGGCATATGGGAAGCACGTTAGAGATATCAATCGGTTCTTCTCTCTCAATGATACCCGGCTCCTTCTGCTGCTGGGTCCTTTGCTGGTGTCGCAGGCGAAAATTTACGTTTTCAACCACTATCCTATTGTTCTCCGGGTCTACGCTAAGCACTTCTCCTTCTTTGCCTTTATCATTACCTGAAATAACCTTGACCCGGTCACCTTTCTTTACTTTCCTCATGATGACCTCCTATAGGACCTCGGGTGCCAGGGAAATAATCCTGAGCATGTTACCTTCTCTCAACTCTCTGGTTACGGGTCCAAATATCCTTGTTCCCACGGGCTCCATCCTTTCATCAACCAGAACTGCCGCGTTGTCGTCAAACCTTATATAGGAACCGTCCTCGCGACGAAAATTACTCTTGGTTCTGACGATAACTGCCCTTACGATTTCTCCTTTTTCCAGGTCGCTATCGGGTATTCGCTTTTTGACGGAAGCAATAATTACGTCACCGATCTTTCCCTTGTTCTTGTTGGATTGCCCGAGCACGTTGATACACCTAAGCTTTTTGGCACCCGAGTTATCGGCAACCTTGAGTTCAGTTTCTTGCTGGATCACGATTCCCCTCCCGTCTCGTCCAGAATCTCTTCCAGCTTCCACCTCTTTTTCTTACTGGTCGGCCTAGTCTCGCTGATCAGCACCCGGTCGCCTTCCGATGCCTCTTCTTCCTCGTCATGGGCGTAGAACTTGGAGCGTTGCTTAAGGTACTTCTTGTAGCGCGGGTGTTCTTTCTGGGTATCCACGGCCACCGCTATCGTCTTATCCATGGCCGTACTGACTACCCTGCCTTTCTTTTTCTTTGTCTTTTGCTTTTTCATCTTACTCCTCTCCTTCCTGTTCTCTTTCCCTTTGAACCGTTTTAACTCTTGCTATATCCTTTTTGGTCTTTTTCAGCTCAGCCGTATTATCCAGTTCGCCGGTAGACTTCTGAAACCTCAAGTTAAACAGCTTCTCCTTGAGCTCACCGACCTTTTCGTCCAGCTCTTCCTCGGTCATTTCCCTGATTTCGCTCGGCCTCATTCTTCTCCTCCCAGCTTTAACCTTTCCTTGAGCCTGGTTTTCAAAGGAAGCTTGTAGGAAACCAATTTATGCAGTCTTTTTGCTTTCTCCTTGTCTACTCCGGAAAATTCGAAGATGAGCCGTCCGGGCCTTATCACGGCAACCCATTCAGCTGGCTCCCCTTTACCTTTCCCCATTCTCGTTTCGGCTGGAGTTTTGGTAATTGGCTTATCGGGAAATACCCTTACCCAGATCTTCGAGTCACGCTGGGTCTCGTGAGCGAGAGTCATTCTCGCGGTCTCTATCTGCTTGCTGGTTAACCAGCCGGGATCCTTTGCTTGAATCCCGTACTCACCGAACGATACGGTGTTACCTTTGCTGGCCTTCCCTTTCGTTCGACCTCTTTGCTGCTTTCTATGTTTCGTATCAGCTGGATATAATGCCATTTGTTACCATCCTTACCTTGGAAAATTATAGACTCAAGCCCTCGGGCACCCCTTCGGGCAGTATCTCTTCTCTAAACACCCAGGCCTTGACACCGATCGGTCCGTACTTAGTCCGGGCTTCAATAAAGCCATAATCAATATCCGCCCTTATCGTCTGCAAAGGTATACGCCCTTCATCCTGAGATACCGATCTGGCAAGGTTCGCTCCTCCAATCCTGCCGGAACACTTTACCTTTACACCCTTTGCTCCTTTTGACATGGACCGGGAGATAACTTCCTTCATCGCCCTGCTGGGTGGTATTCTGTTCTCAATCTGGAAAGCAACTTCCTGAGCTATGAGCTGTGCCTGCAGGTGCGGATCATCAGCTTCCTTGACGGATATATTTACGTTCCTGTCCGTCTGCTCGCTTAGCTCCTGCTGGAAGTTATTTATCTCGCTACCACCTTTTCCAATTATGATCCCGGGCCTGGCGGAAACGATAATTATGGAAATTCTATCGTCCCGCGGTCTCTCGATGCTTACCTTGGCTATGCCAGCGCCCCTGTAGCGTTCCTCTATTATATCCCTGATCTCGCGATCCTCGGCCACGTATTCCGGGGCCTTATCGTCGCTGTACCAATTGGATTCCCATTTCTTGTTTACCCCAATGCGGAAACCGACCGGATTAATTTTCTGTCCCATTATTCTTCCTCCACTAGGATCACTTTGATATGACTCTGCCTTCTCTTCATCACGTCGGCCCTACCCTGAGCCCTTGGCTTCATCCGTTTCATCGTTTGCCCTTCGTCAATCGCGGCTTCTTTCACCTTGAGTTTATCCACGGCCATGTCATGGTTGTGCTGAGCATTTGCAACAGCGGATTCTAGCGTATCCTGCAGAAACCGGGCGGCTTTCTTCTTGGAAAACTTCACAGTTTTCAGAGCTTTATCCACGGACTCTCCCCGAACCGCATCTGCAACCGGCCTGGCTTTTTTCGGGGATATCCTGACGTTTTTCGTAATCGCTTTAGCTTCTTTCATGTTATCCTACCGGTGTCACTGGTTCTTTCTTCTTGATGCCGCCGTGCTCCCTGAACGTTCTTGTGGAAGCGAACTCTCCCAGCTTGTGACCAACCATGTTCTCCGATATCTCAACTGGTACGTGGTCGCGACCGTTGTGAACCTTGATAGTAAGCCCGACCATCTTGGGTAAAATCGTCGAATCCCTGGACCATGTCTTGATCTCTTCCAGTTCGCCCGTCTTGGCTCGCTCTACCTTTTCTTCGAGACTATCCTTTATATAAGGTCCTTTCTTTACTGATCTCGGCATTTCTTACCCCCTCTCTTTATTTGTCCGTCTCTTGATAATTTTCTTATCGCTTTCCTTTGCCTTTCTGGTCTTTCCACCTTTTGCAGGCACTCCCGTGGCAGAAACCGGCGGTCTACCTATGTAAGCTCTACCTTCTCCTCCACCGTGCGGGTGATCAACTGCGTTCTTGGCCACACCTCTAACCTTTGGTTTTCGACCAAGGTGCCTAGATCGTCCGGCTTTTCCACTCTTTTCGTTCTTGTGGCTCGGGTTGCTCACCTGGCCAATTGTCGCCTTGCATTCTGGATCAAAAGAGCGGACCTCGCCCGAAGGCAACTTTACGTCGATCTTCTCCGCGTCCTTTGCAACTATTCGGGCATCGACGCCGGCGGAACGGGCAATTTTCCCGCCCGTATCGGGTGAAAACTCCAGATTATGGATTGGGCTTCCTGCCGGAATCCTTCTTAAAGGCATCGCATTACCGGGCCTGACTTCGGCTTCTGCACCGGCCTCGACCTTATCCCCAACTTCCAGCTTGAGCGGGGATAGTATATACCGTTTTTCTCCATCCTCGTACATCAGCAAAGTTATCCAGGCCGACCTGTTCGGATCGTACTCCCGACTCATTACTTTCGCCTTGATTCCTTCCTTGTCCCTGAGAAAGTCGATTTTTCTGTACTTCCTCTTGTGACCACCGCTGCGACCACGGACCGTCTGCTTACCCTGGTTATTCCTGCCACCTGACTTCTTCAGCGGCTCGAGTAAGGACTCTTCCGGCTCGTCAGTGGTCAACTCTTCGAAATTAGTAACTTCAGCGTGCCTCTTTGCTGGCGTTACGGGTTTGAATCTCTTTACTCCCATGTTTTCACCTTAACCTATCCAAATATATCAATGCGATCCCCTTCGGAAAGCCTTACGTAAGCTTTCTTCCAGGAACTGGTTTCACCCTTTTCCTGGTTTAACTGCTCTCTTTTCGGCTTTCCATTGAGGTTCATCGTGTTTACGTCCAGCACCTCTACGTCAAATAGCTCCTCAACGGCTTCTCGAACCATAATTTTATTTGCTTCAGGATGTACCCGAAATACGTACTTGTTGCTTTCTTCCTGCAGCCGCCAGGAATTTTCAGTCACGATCGGCTCAATTACGACATCCTCTCTGCTTAGTTCCATTATAACCACCTAAGTTACTTTGCTTTTGTCAAGCAGATTATCTTCCAGTTCCCTTACTGCTTCCCGCGTCAGAAGGATTCCTTCGTGATTCAGGATCTCGTATGCACTTATCTGGGAAGTGGATATGTAGAGGGCATCCGGGATATTGCTAAAGCTCTTACTTATTTTCCAGTCGTCCTCTTCCTGAGAGACAATTATAAGAGCATCCCTGGGTAAATCAAACTCGTCCAGTACGGCAAGGCCTCTTTTCGTCTTGGGCTCATCGAAATCCAGCTCTTCTACAACCGCCAGGCCCCCTTCGGAAAACCTGGTCGAAAGCGCACTCCTTATTGCCTTGTGCCTCATCTTCTTCGGAAGATCCATCTCGTACTTCTTCGGTTCCGGGCCAAAAATTACTCCGCCGCCGCTCCATAGCGGAGAAGCTCTGGATCCGTGTCTGGCACGACCGGTCCCCTTCTGTCGCCAGGGTTTACGATTTGACCCTTTGACCTTTGATCGATCCTTGGTACTGGCCGTCCCTGACCTGCCGTTTGTCCTGTAAGCCTTTACCGCCCGGTAGAGCAGATCGTTGTGGAAATCGAGACCCAGCAGTTCTTCCGATACCTCGAGTTCTTCACCGCTACTACCCTCGCTATCTCTAACTTCAAGGTTAATCATTGCTACTCCTAATTCTCAGTATGTTTTCTCGTGGTCCTGGAACCGATCCCTTTATAACCAGAAGATCTTCCTCCGGGTCCACCCTCAATACCTTCAGGTTTTGAATCGTCACCTTTTCGTTGCCTGTCCGACCGGGCAGCTTCTTTCCCTTTAAGACCCTACCGGGTTCGACACACATGCCGATCGATCCGGGTTTTCTGTGAAAGCGGGACCCGTGAGTCTTCGGTCCACCGGAAAAATCCCACCTCTTTACTACTCCCTGGAAACCCTTTCCTTTGGAATTCCCGGTTACGTCGACGTAGCTACCTTCCTCGAAGTTGCCAACCGTTACCTCGTCCCCGGAGCTGTACTGAGAAGGGTCCTCTACCCGGAATTCGGCCAGGAACTTTTTCGGGCTAACGTTGTGCTTATCAAAGTGCCCCTTCATCGGCTTTGTTAATTTCCTCTTCTCCGTGTCCTTGTAACCAAGCTGAACTCCCCTGTAGCCATCTTTTTCCATGGTCTTTACCTGTACAACTACTGCGGGCTCGGCCTTGATTACCGTAGCCCCGACGGCGGCACCCGACTCCTCGTAGTACTGAGTCATTCCAACTTTTTCCCCTAACGTCCCTAACATTTTGTTAA
>CAZNVA010000010.1:0-18164 GCA_964576335.1 uncultured Thermotogae bacterium
TTTTCAGTTTCTTTTTTAACCTCTCCATCAAGTTGGGAACGGGCGCCTTCTTCGCTTCACCACTTTTATCGACCCCAAACTCCCTCTCAGTCCGTTCGTTTAATTCCCAGTTTAGCAGTGCCAGGGCCGGACCATAGCTCGGGTTCTGGACTACGTCTTTTAGTCCCCGAGTCGTAACCGCGGGTCGAGCCAGCTCGAAAGGCGTCCCGAACTTTTCCGAAAGGAAACCAGTAAGGCCGGTGATTCGGGCGCTTCCACCTGTAACCTTTGCCCCGAAAGCCAGTAAGTCGTCATGGCCCATTGCCTCGATTCTGGAAGTAGCCAGCTGGAATGTTTCCTCTAGCCGGGCTCTTATGGGCGATGAAAGTTGTTGCTTGCCTTCCTTGCCCTTCACGCTTAGCCTTCTTTCGGTTTCGTTCCGCTCGGATAAGTCCACTTCTCCTTTGAGCTCCCTTGCTTCCTGCCTATCTAGGTCGAATACTGCAGCCAGGTCCTTGGTCAGGTGCCTGCCGCCCAGTTTTATCGTATCGTGATCGGCTAACTTGCCATCCTTGAAGACGGAGATTTCGGTTGTTTCGTGACCGTAATCCAGGATTATCCTGCCTCTATCCCTTTCATCCTCGTTCAGAAAATAGTTACCCAGAGATACGGGAGTTGGAAGCAGCCCGGCGAAAGCCAGTCCGCTTTGTTCCGCCGTTCTTTTAAATGACCCAAGGTCCTTTGGTTTTACGGTCACGAATGTTGTTGAAGTGTCCAGTCTTCTTCCTTCCAGCCCCAGCGGGTTCGTCACTCCGCCCTGGCCGTCCAGGGTAAATTCCTCCGGGACTTCGGCGATGATCTCTCCCTCTAACCCGGTGGCATTCGAACGGGCCAGCTGCCGTAACCTCTTCAGGTCTTCTTGCTTAACTAACCCGTCTCCGGAGGCCAGGGATACCGTGGCCCGGGTCCTGGAGAAGCCGACTAAAGGTCCTCCGGCCCCGAACTGGATTGATTTAACCGACGCAGAAGCCATCTCTTCCGCCCTTTTAACTGCTTTCCTGGTTGAATCACCGGCTTTTTTGCTGTTAATTATTTTCCCTTCCCTGACTCCCTCGTTTCTGGCTTTGCCGACGCCGGTCAGGACCAGGTTACCTTCCACGGATTTTCCCATTAGAACCTTGGTCGAGCTGGAACCTGGATCCACTATCGCGCTCGCGTTCATCTAACCCCCCTGAAGTGTTCTGACTGCCTTTTCTTTTCCTTCATAATTGTCCGCTCCGGACCGGAACTTTCAACGGTCGTGCAAGACGACCGCGTTGAAAGTTGCCACTGTAACCACCACATGAAAAACCGCCTGGGCTTTAATCCTGGGTCGCTGACTTCTGGGGCGTCTTAAAAAAGGCGAAAAAATTGAGTATAATATCATGTTCGCTAGGTAAATCAATTTGGTTAAACAAATACATCTCATAGAGGTTGATACGATGTCCAAGATTAGAGAAGTGACGGGTAGAGAAATTCTTGACTCACGCGGTAATCCGACAGTTGAAGCAGAAGTAGTTCTGGAAAACGGAGCCTGGGGTAAAGCAGCTGTACCTTCCGGAGCATCTACGGGTAAGTTCGAGGCGCTGGAATTGCGGGACGGTGACCCGGAGAGGTACGGGGGTAAAGGCGTCAGAAAGGCCGTTGAAAACATCAACGAAGAGATTTCCTACGCGCTTGATGGCTATAACCCACTCTGGCAGGAAAAGATAGATGAAAGGTTACTCGAGCTTGATGGAACCGAGGACAAGAGCAACCTGGGAGCCAACGCGATTTTGGGCGTGTCGATGGCAGTGGCGCGCGCTGCCGCCAACGACCTCGGTCTTCCTTTATTCAAGTACATTGCGGGTGTGACCCCGGCGAGCCTGCCGATACCGATGATGAACGTCCTGAACGGCGGAGAGCACGCGGATAACAACCTGGACCCTCAGGAATTCATGATTGTTCCGGTTGGAGCCGAGTGTTTCGGAGAAGCGGCCCAGATTGGTTCGGAAGTTTTTCACGAACTGAAGGACATTCTGGCCGGTCGTGGTATGTCAACGGCCGTCGGAGACGAGGGAGGCTTTGCTCCCGATCTGGACGAAGAGAAAGAGGCACTCAGCTTGCTGGTTGAGGCGATTTCCGAAGCCGGCTACGAGCCGGGAGAGGACGTAGCTATAGCACTGGACCCGGCCGCGAGCGAATTTTACGAAGGTGGCAAGTACCACGTCGGAGGTTCCAGCCTCTCCGCTGACGAAATGGTTGATCTGTACGCCGAGTGGGTTGATGAATTCCCGATTATCTCAATTGAAGACGGCCTGGATCAGCAGGACTGGGACGGCTGGAAGACGATGACCGACCGCATGGGTGACGAAATACAGATAGTCGGTGACGACCTGTTTGTCACAAACGAAAAGCGGCTCAAGCAGGGTATAGAAAAGGGCGTCGCGAACTCGATTCTTGTTAAGGTAAACCAGATCGGTACCCTGACAGAGACCATCGGAGCAGTCAGGACGGCGATCAGGTCGGGTTATTCGGCAGTTATATCACACAGGTCCGGTGAAACCGAGGATACTTTCATCGCCGATCTGGCGACAGGGTTGCCGACTACCCAGTTAAAATCCGGGTCGCTATCACGCAGTGAAAGAATAAGCAAGTACAACCAGTTGCTCAGAATCGAAGAGGAATACGAAATAAAGATGGCCGAATGGCCGACATAGCCCATGAGGTCCGGTAACGGACCGTTTTACTTTTGCGGTCACGCACCCGCCGGGCAAGGTTCCGGCGGTTACGTGTCGATTGAACTAAATGAAACTTAAGGGTTTGCACTATGGCCGCTGCGTCGGATCAGGATACAGGGTTGTGGGGGCTTTTTCAGAGAAAGGTGCTGCCATTATTGCTGGTAGTCGTCGTCCTCGCAGCGGCTTTTCTTGGCTGGCTTTACTGGAACAGGTTTCAGGAGATTTTTTCCCTTCAGGCTGAACTGGCCGAGTTGAAAAAGGAAAGAGTCAGGCTGCAGGAGGAAATTGACGAGCTGGAAGGGGTCGTAGCCAGGCGGAACGATCTCAGTTACATCGAAAAACTGGCCCGGGAGGAGCTCGGCCTGGTGTATCCACCTGAAGAGACTGCGGAAGAAGAATAAAAACCGGGAGCGAAAATGGATTTCGTCCACCTGCACAATCATTCGGAGTACAGCCTTCTCGACTCGACCAATACCGTTGAAGGCCTGCTGAAAAATACCAAGGAAAAAGGGATGTCGGCCGTCGCCCTGACCGACCACGGCAACATAAGAGGTGCCGTGGAGTTTTATAACAAGGCCCAGGACGTCGGGGTCAAACCAATTATTGGTTGCGAACTCTACGTGGCTCCGGGAAGCAGGCACGAAAAGCGGGGACACAACCAGGGAAAAGAGAAGTACTATCACCTGGTGGTCCTGGCGCAAAACAATCAGGGCTACGAGAACCTGGTTAAACTGACGAGTCGGGCTTTCACGGAGGGTTTCTACTACAAACCCCGGGTCGACGACGAGCTTTTGCGGGAGTATTCGGATAATCTGATAAGTTTGAGCGCCTGCAAGAGCGGGGAAGTGCCAAAGAAAATTTTGCAGGAGAACAGGGAGGGCGCTCGCGCCGCGGCAAAAAAATACGCTGAAATATTTGGCCCCGAAAACTTCTACATAGAACTGCAGGACCAGGGCGTCGAAGGCCAGGACGAGTTGAACGACGAATTGATCGACCTTGCCGACGAGCTGGACCTGGGTCTGGTTGCCACAAACGACGTTCACTACCTGGAGGCTGAAGACAGGCTGGCCCACGAGGTTCTATTGAATATAAGGGCCAACAAGAAGATCACCGACGAGGACCGAATGAGGTACGAGGGCGAGGAATATTACCTCAAATCCCCGGAAGAGATGAAGGAGAGGTTCTCGCACGTGCCCGAGGCCCTGGAAAACACGGTGGAAATAGCCGATCGCTGTGAGGTCGACCTCGATTTCGGCGACGATTATCTCCTGCCTCCCTTCGAGGTGCCCGATAAGTACGATTCTTCGCTTGACTACCTCAGGGGTCTCGTCGAGGAAGGAGCGAGGGAGCGCTGGGGAGAACTCACAGCCGAGATCGAGGAACGTATCGACCACGAGCTCGGCATCATCGATGAAATGGGCTACCCGACGTACTTCCTGATCGTCCGGGACTTCATCGAATTCGCCAAGGAGAACGATATTCCGGTCGGGCCGGGACGGGGTTCCGCTGCTTCCAGCGTGGTGGCCTATACCCTGGGGATAACCGACGTCGACCCGCTTGAGCACGATCTCCTTTTTGAGCGATTTCTCAACCCCGGTCGGGTTAGCATGCCCGATATAGATATCGACTTCTGCATGGAAGGCAGGGACGAAGTAATTGATTACGTGGTTGAAAAATACGGCGAGGACCAGGTAGCCCAGATCGCCACTTTTGACACGATGGCTGCCCGAAGCTCGATTCGGGACGTGGCCCGGGTTCTCGATATCCCCTACGACGACGCCGACGAGATAGCCAAAGCGATTCCTACCGGTAGTACTCTTGACGAGGCGCTGGAAAACGTTCCCGAGCTCCAGGAAAAGTCCGAGGCCAACGAAACCTACGAGAGGTTGTTCAAAGTGGCCGGCAAGCTCGAGGGCTTGATGAGAAATGCTTCCACCCACGCAGCTGGAGTCGTAATCGCGCCCGGCGAACTAACCAACTACGCCCCGCTGCAGCGGCTGAGCGACGGGGAGATTGTGACCCAGTACGACATGGACGTTCTCGAGGATATCGGCTTGCTCAAGATGGACTTCCTTGGCCTGAGAAACCTGACGATCATAGAAAATGCCTTCGAGCTGATTGAGGAAACAGAGGGGAAGGAGCTCTCGGTCGACGATATTCCCGACGGCGACGAGACTACCTTCGAATTGCTGCGGGAAGGGAGAACTATCGGCGTATTCCAGCTTGAAAGCGATGGCATGCAGGGTTTGATGGAGCGCCTCGAGCCGGCCAAGTTCGAGGACATAGTTGCGGCGAACGCGCTTTACCGGCCGGGACCGCTGGAAAGTGGGATGACCGAGGATTACATCGAGAGGAAGCACGGCCGGGAAGAAGTTACTTACCCGCACCCGGACCTGGAAGGGGTACTCGACGATACATACGGCCTGCCGATCTACCAGGAACAGATAATGCAGATGGCTCAGGAGCTGGCCGGTTTCTCCTTGCCCGAAGCCGATACGCTTCGTGTCGCCATGGGGAAAAAGAAAAAGAAGGTTATGAACCAGCTCAAGGAAAAGTTCATCAGCGGCTGCGTGGACAACGGAATCGACGAGGGTAAGGCGGAGGACCTGTTCGCCGATATCGATAAGTTCTCCCGTTATGGTTTTAACAAGTCTCACTCCACGGCCTATGCCCGGATTTCCTACTGGACTGCCTGGCTGAAGGCGAATTATCCTGCGGCCTACATGGCGAGCTTACTTACCTCAGTCGGCGGCAACGAGGACAAGGTGGAGAAATACATCGGGGATTGCGAGAGTATGGGGATCGAGGTGTTGCCACCCTCGGTCAACGAAAGCTATCTCGGGTTCGCGCCGAACGACGACGGAGATATCAGGTTCGGGCTGGAGGCGGTCAAGTACGTCGGTACCGAGCCGGCAACTGCGGTCGTGGAGAAGAGAGAGGACGGCTATAATTCGTTTCTCGGTTTCTGCCAGAGGGTGGGAGGAAGCCTGAACAAGGAAGCGCTGGAGAGCCTGATCAGGGTGGGAGCCCTGGACGAGTTCGGAACGAGAAAGTACCTGCTGTCCCAGATGGACAAAGGGCTGGAAATTAGCGGAATTTCCGCCGATCAGCAGCGGAGCGGTCAGCGGTCCTTCTTCGACCAGGGAATCGATTTCCAGGAGGACAATACGCCAAGGGAGGACATGGAAAGCTTCCCCCGCGGCGAAAGACTGAGGATGGAAAAGGAGTTTCTCGGTGTCTATATTTCCGGAGACCCCCTGGAGGAGCACAGGTTCGAGATAGATTCTTTTTCCTGCTGCAAACTCGACGACATGGAAGACCTGAGGGAGAACGGCTCGACCTGGGTGGCCGGCAGGATAAGCGAAATGAACCAGATTAGCACCAGGAACGGCGATCCGATGGCCTTTATCACGGTTTCCGACGGTTACGGAGAACAGGAAGTCGTCGCGTTTCCCGGAGTTTTTGAAGAGTCCGGTTCCCTGCTGGTTCCGGATAATATACTGCTTTTCAAGGCCAAGGTCGACGAACGGGACGGGGAGCAGCAGCTCATCGCCCAGAAGGTTCTGCCGATAGAGCGGGCCTGGCAGGAAGTGGATACGGAAGTAGAAGTTGAGCTCAATGCAAACCTGACCACTGAAGCTACCCTGGATAGGATAAAGAAAATGCCGGAACAGGGAGATACCCCGATTTACTTCAAGCTAACTGACGATCAGTCGGGCCAGTACCGCGTGGTAAAGTCCGGCAGCAGCTTTAGGGTATCGGTGGACAGGAATCTACTGGAGCAGTTAAACGAACTGGAAGGAATAATTGACGTGGAATTAACCCCAAAAGGATAACTGATATGGACTGGGAAAGGTTTTCAAAGTGGCTATATCCTGGAATGCGGGTGAAGCGCTGGGTAGCTTTAGGGGTGGTATCTGCCCTTCTCGTCGGATTTTCCCTTATTCTGCTTATCGGCAGGTCGACGATTGACCTCCTCTACGAACTACTTTCCGCGAGCTCAATCGTTTATTACTTCGTGGCTGCAGTTGCTTTTGTCGGGGGGATAATCGGGGTAATCTGGAGCGTCAACCGGCTGGCCCTGTCCGTTACGGATCCGATGGATCGGTTCGAGCGTTCGCCGACGGAGATGATCTGGCAAAACCGGCGGTTATCCCGGGGACCCAAGATCGTGGCGATCGGCGGTGGAACCGGTCTTTCCGTCCTGCTCCGGGGCTTGAAACAGTATACGTCGAATATTACTGCGGTGGTGACGGTGATGGACGACGGGGGAAGTTCCGGAAGGTTGAGACGAGAGATGGACATGCTGCCGCCGGGCGATATAAGGAATTGCCTGATAGCGCTTGCCGATGACGAATCCCGGATGGGGGAAATCTTTCAGCACAGGTTCAAGGAGGGAGGGGAGCTCCAGGGTCACTCGCTCGGTAACCTCATTATAGCTGGCCTGGAGGGAATCGAAGGTGGGTTTGACCTGGCGATCGAGGAAACGAGCAAGCTGCTCAATATAAGGGGCAGGGTAATTCCGTCCACGTTAAAAAATACGAACCTGGTTGCAAGACTGGAGAACGGGGAGAAACTCACCGGCGAAAGTACTCTCTCTGATCACCCGCAGCGGATAAGAAGCATTGAACTCGAGGAAGAGGCCGACCCTTACCCTCCGGCGATTGAGGAAATCGAAAACGCGGACATAATTGTGCTCGGACCGGGGAGCCTCTTTACCTCCTTGATCCCCAATCTCCTGGTAAATGGAATCGTGGAAGCCATCGAGTCCTCCGGCGCCCGTAAATACTACGTGACCAATATCATGACCGAGCCCGGAGAAACGGACGGTATGTCCGCCGAGGATCACCTGGAGATTTTGAGTGGCTATATGAATCCCAATAAGATTGACCACGCAGTTGTGAACGTCGGGAAGGCCGACGAGGAGCTCCTGAGCCGGTACGCCAGCGAAGGAGCGGAGCTTGTGGAACCCGACCTGGTTGATGATAATAAGTACGGAGTAGAACCGCTGCTTGATGATCTTGTCAGCACGGTGGAGCTCGAAGGGAAGCGGACGGTCAAGCACGATCACGATAGACTCGCCGAATTGATTCTGGCTTCGACCGGGTAGTTTGACCATGATGTTTCTGCTGGTGTCCCTCTATCAATTTGAATTTTCAGATTTTTTAAATCACGAGGTAAGAGATGACAGAAGACACTAAGAAGTACGTGCCCGATACTAGCGTTATAGTCGACGGAAGGGTTACTGACCTGCTGGAGGAAGAGGAAATAGATGGCGCCAGGATAATAGTTCCGGAGGCCGTAGTGGCGGAGCTCGAGGCAAAAGCTTCAAAAGGTAAGGAGACAGGTTACAAGGGTTTGAACGAACTGGGCAGGCTGCGAGAGGTCTGTCAGGAAAAGAACCTGAAGCTCGAGTACAAGGGTAAAAGGCCCGGAAAGAATGAAGTAGATCTTGCGGAATCCGGTGAAATCGAGGCCATGATCAGGGATCTGGCCGAGGCAGAGGGTGCCACGTTGATAACGAGCGACAGGATACAGGCCACGATAGCCGAGAGCAAAGGTTTGCCCGTGGTACTGGACGAGTTGGAAGAAGAGGCCGAGGAGTTAAGCTTCAGCGGTCTCGGTCTGCTCGAGTTCTTCGACGATAACACCATGTCCGTCCATTTGCGGGCGGGTACGGTTCCGAAAGCAAAGCGCGGTGAACCCGGTCGCATGGAGCTGCAAACCATCGGTTCGGAGGAGATAAGTCCGGAAAGGCTGGAAGGTATAGCTGAGGAAATCGTCGAAGTCGCGGATACCCATACTTCGGGCTTCATCGAAATGGATTCCGGCGGGGCTTCCGTCGTTCAGCTCGGGGACATAAGAATAGCAATCGCGAAGCCACCCTTTTCCGATTCCGTGGAGATTACTGCCACGAGGCCGGTTACGAAAACAGTGGTGGAGGATTATTCTTACTCCGATCTCTTAAAGGAAAGGTTGAGCGAATCCCACCGGGGCGTGGTGGTTTCCGGTGCACCCGGTATGGGCAAGTCGACCCTTGTCCAGGCTCTGTCGGAGTATCTGCGCGAAGCTGGCTGGATCGTTAAAACAATGGAAAAGCCGCGTGACCTGGACGTATCGCCGGAGATAAGTCAGTACAGGGACCTGGATGGCGATATGGCAAATACGGCGGAAGTTCTACTGCTGACCAGACCGGACTACACCATATTTGACGAAATGCGTCAAACCTCGGACTTCGAAGTATTTGCCGACCTGCGCATGTCTGGTGTGGGACTGGTTGGTGTCGTCCACGCCACGAAGGCGATTGACTCGATACAGCGCCTGATCGGCCGCGTCGAGCTCGGGATGATTCCCCAGATAGTCGATACGGTAGTCCACGTCGATGGCGGGGACGTCAAGAAGGTCTTCGACGTCGAGCTTACGGTGAAAACCCCGTCCGGCATGGAACAGGGTGACCTGGCCCGACCCGTAATCGAGGTTCGGGACTTCGATAGTGGGACCCTGGCTTACGAGATGTATACCTTCGGTGAGCAGGTAGTCGTCATGAGCGTGGAAGGATCCGAGGCAAAACCCATGTGGAACCTGGCCCGCAGGGAGCTGGATTATTACCTCGGCAACAAGTTCAACTTCGATTTCGACCTGGAGATAAAATCCGACAACAAGATAGCGATTTACGTGGCCGATAACCACGTACCGGCAGTACTGGGTAGGGGCGGTGAGAAGATCGACGCCCTGGAAGGAGAACTCGGACTCAGTATAGACGTGCGGAGCTTCCAGGAGAGGGACGCTTCCGACTCCGAGGAAGGCGAGTTCAGGGTCAAAAAGACCGACGAATACCTGATTATGAACTTCGACCCTTCTTTGCGGGAAGAAGAGGTCGAGATATGGGTTGAGGGCAAGAAGGTCTTCTCCGGAGCGGTGTCGAAGCAGGGCCGGATAAAACTGGACCGGGACTCACCTCAGGCGGAAGAGCTCGAAGAAGCCAGGAGTTCCGGTAAGGAAATCCGGGTCGGTTCGGTCTAGAGGTAAATTAGCCTTTGACTACGATCAGGGGTTTGAGCTTCGCGACCTTTGGAGTTAGGCCGCTCCTGTGCGCCGCATTTACAACTTTCTCCACGTCCTTGTAGGCGCCCGGCGCCTCCTCGGCCAGACCGGGATAAGAATGGGTTCTGACCGTGATACCTTCGTTATTTAGGCGCTTTTCCACGTCCTCGCCCCAGAATTTCGACTTGGCCTTCTTTCTTGACATGGCTCTACCGGCGCCGTGGACGCCGCTGCCGAAGGTCCTCTTCATTGCTTCCCGCGAACCCCGCAATACGTAGGACGATGTGCCCATTGTTCCGCCAACCAGCAGGGGGCCACCTACCTGACGATAACTGGGCGGTAGTTCCTCCCTGCCGGGGCCGAAAGCCCTGGTGGATCCTTTTCTGTGAACCAGTAGCTCTTTTTCTTCGCCTTCGACCTCGTGAGTTTCGAACTTAGCAGTATTGTGGCCGACCTCATAGATGGTCCTGACCGATTCCGGGTCCAGCCCAATTGCGTCTCTGAGTGCTCTGCGAGTTAGCCCGGATATAGCCTGCCTGTTGGCGAAGGCGCAGTTAATGCCGCAGCGGACGGCGCTCATGTACTTGCGTCCTTCCGGGCTATCTATCGGAGCGGATACTAGTTCTTTTTCCTCGATCGGTAGACCGTACTTCTCGCTTGCGTCTTCCAGCTTTTCCAGGTAGTCCTGGCCTATCTGGTGTCCCAGAGCACGTGAGCCGGTGTGAATTGAAATCACTACCTGCCCTTCGTCGATTCCGTAAGCGTCGGCTGCCTGGTAATCGTAGACCTCGTCAACTTTCTGTACTTCCAGGTAGTGGTTGCCGGACCCCAGGGTGCCTATCTGTTTGAACTGCCGCTGCTTGGCCCTACGACTTACGTCTTCCGGGTTGGCACCGGCGATTCGCCCGCCCTCTTCGACGAATTCCAGGTCGGACTCGAGCCCGTAACCTCTCTCGACCGCAAAACGCCCGCCCTCTTTCAGTACTCGGTTGATTTCCTCGACGGAGAGGTCGATTTCGCCCTCCGAGCCCAGGCCGGCCGGAACCGTCTCAAATAGGCTACTGGCGATCTCCTCCCGGGACTTTTCTACTTCCGTGACGGAAAGGGGCGTCCCCATGAGGCGAACTCCGCAGTTTATATCAAAGCCAACCCCTCCGGCCACTGCGACGCCGTCCTCCGGGTCGAAGGCAGCAACTCCCCCGATGGGAAAGCCGTAACCCGGATGGATGTCGGGCAGACCAAGTGAAGCGTTGACGATACCGGGCAGCGAGGCGACGTTGATCACCTGGTCCAGTGCGTTCCAATCCGCCCCGGACCTGGCTTCGTCTGCCAGACCCTCCGCTGTTTCTTCATCGACAAACAGACGCCCCGGAACGTTCATGCTTCCCGACTTTGGGACTTCCCAGGTGTATTCGTCAACCTTTTTTAAATCGTACTGTTTTTGGTTCATGGTTCTTTGTGGTTCGCGGGCTCAGACGTCGACCACGAACCTGCACCTCCATTTTTCGTTTTCTTCCGCCAGCTCAAAACCCTGATAAGTGACTCCCTTTACCTCCGTACCGAGTTCGTGGATTTCCGGATTGATTTTTTCACCTTTCACTGTAGCCGTCAGTTCCAGTTCGGAGTCGTCCCCGTTGATGACGAGTTCCGTAAAATCCCCGTAGAGCTCGTTGTGGAGGTCCCGCAGGGAAACCAGCTCGCTCAACCACCGATAGAGCAGTCTCTCGGGGTCATTTGCCTCGAGCTTAAGTTTCCTTGATTGCAGAGTTCTTACCTCGTCCGGGTCCGCCATGAGACCGAAAAGCCCTCTGGCTGCCTCCTGAAACAAACCCTCCAGTGTCTTGCTTTCCGCCTCCAGTCCCATGTCGGCGCGGTGGTCGAGGTACCGGTAACCCAATTTATCCTCCAAGTTCCGCCCGGAATAAAGGCGTGTATACCGGACCGTCCGACCTGAGTTCGCTTTGCATCAGGGTCAGTTTCTCAATCGGCACGGACCAGCTGCGATCGAAGTTCCTCTCCTCGAGCCTCTGGCCGAGCCGCTCGATCTTGCTATCGTCGTCGTCCTTGGTTCGACCAAGAGTGACGTGCGGGACGTAATCCCTGTCTTCTTTTTCGAAACCGAGCCCAAACAGGCTTTCGTCGAGGTCCCTGTGTAATTTAAAGATACTTTTCGGGGGAGAATCCGAGCCAAGCCATATTACCTTGGGGAAACCCAGGTTGGGGAAACCCCCGAGCTTATTTATTTCCATTTCAAATGGTCTGGCTCTGCCGGCAGTTCCTTCGGCTCTATCCCTGATTTCCTCGACCCTTCCTCCGTCTATATCGCCGAGGAACTTCAGGGTGATGTGGAGGTTATCCTCCGAAACCCATTTTACGTATGCGGGCGAATCAATTGAATTTCCAAGCGATCGTGCTTCCTCCTTCACGTCCTCCGGAAGTTCGAGACAGAAAAAAGTTCGCATGGTATCACCGGGTGGAAAAATCAACAACCTCTCGTAAAGGTAAACTGGCGAAGATTGGTATAGTACGTTTCCCTGCTGAAAATTTGATCCCATGCAACCTGCTTCGAAACCGTTCACCTGGCGTTACCTGGACAGTTAGCTCGGGCCAAGCAACCCTCTGACACCCACAGAGGTTTACTTACCGCTGCTCCCTTCCGGGCCTGACGGGATTGGTAAACTTGTGCCGCAGAGGACTCAACCGTCAACACCACTTACCCAGGTACAGTCCCAAGTGTCCAATTCCTCCGCAGGTATGTGGCTCCCCTATAGCGGATTGGGGACTAAAGGGACCGCTAACTCCCGCCTAGCATGGGTTTGGCGGAGGGGGTGGGATTTGAACCCACGGAACCTCTCGGTTCACCGGTACTCCAGACCGGCGGTTTTGGCCGCTCGCCCACCCCTCCTTTCTTAAAAGGTTAAGCTTAAATCACTTTTCTTTCAAATCAAAACTCCGCAAAAGCCCTATGAAAAACTGGTATTCCGGTCCGGCAGCGATGACTGTTGCTATCACCGTGTTGGGATAAGGGGGGTCCGTTGCACTTGATCCAGCTGATTGTTCCCGAGCGTTCCGGCGTCAATCTCCTTCGAACTCTTCCTCGTGGTCGCAGTTTTTGTTAGTACAGACCAGTTTCCCGTCCGATTCAACCAGCACGCCGATATCGCAATCCGGACACTGCTTTACCGGGCGGTCGCTGGTGGTGTAGTCGCAGTCGGGATAGTTACTGCAGCCGTAAAACTTCCTTTTGTTCCGTCGGGAGTAACGTTCGAGCAACTCCCCGTCCTCACATTTCGGACACTGGACTCCGGACGATATCGAGGCCGTTTCGTCGCAATCCGGGTTCGTGCACGCGTAAAACCGCCCGTATTTTCCGTGCTTGATCTCCATCGGGGAACCGCACTCGGGGCATTCCTTTTCGCCGAGTTCCGCCTCTTCCTTCTCGTGTTTTTCCAGTTCGTCAGCTATCAGTACCTTTCCGTCCTCGAATGTGAAGGAAAGGTCCGAAGGCAGGCTCCTCTTCTCCTCGCATTCCGGCCAGGAAGAGCAGGAAAGGTACGGTGAACCCTTCCAGTACCTGATATTCATGTGTCCGTCGCAGCTCGTGCAATCCACGTCCGTCGGAATCTGAAAATCGTTTTTCTTTTCCTCGAGGGAACTTTCGACCTTGTCCAGTTCCTTCTTCAGTGGAGCGTAAAACCGCGTTAGAGTTTTTTCCTTGCTTGTTTCACCGTCCTTGATTTCGTCCAGGGCTTTCTCCATCTTGGCGGTAAGGTCGGGCTCAACGATCTCGGGAAAGTACTCTTCGAGGAATTCCACGACCACGAACCCGAGCAACGTCGGGGTGAAGGAGCTATTTCGTTTAACGATGTAGTCGCGCTGCTGTATAGTGGAAATAATGCTGGCGTAGGTGCTGGGCCGGCCTATGTCCTGTTTCTCCAGCTTCTTTATCAGACCGGCTTCCGTATAACGACTTGGCGGTTTCGTGAAGTGCTGGCTCAGGTCGACTTCCTTTAATTGCAGCTCCTGGTCTTCTTCCAGGTCCTCCGGTAGATCGACGTCCTGGTCCTTCAAAGGTTTGAGCTTCAGGACCTTGAGGAAGCCGTCAAAGAGCAACTTGCTCCCGGAGGTCTTAAACAGTAGATCGTCGGCCCTGACGTCCACCTTGCGTCTCTTGTAAACTGCCGGACTCATCTGGGTTGCGACGAACCTATCCCAGATCAATTTGTAGAGTTTGAACTGATCGGAAGAGAGATGACTCTTGATTTCTTCCGGTCTCCGGCCGACGTCTGTGGGTCTAATTGCCTCGTGCGCGTCCTGAGCGCTACTATTCTTCCGAAAATAACGAGTGTCGTCCGCCAGGTAGTCCGTTCCGAACTTGTTCTTGATAAAGCCGCGCAGGGAGTTATTGGCTTCCTTGGCAACCCGGGTCGAATCGGTTCTCATGTAGGTGATCAGACCTTCGACGCCTTTGTCCAGTTCGACACCTTCGTAGAGGGTCTGGGCCACGCTCATCGTCTTGCTGGGAGTAAAGTTCAGTACTGAAGAAGCAGCCCGCTGCATCGTGGAAGTGATAAAAGGAGGTAAAGGCGATCGTTTGTTTCGCTTCTCCTTTAGCCGGGAAACGGTGAAGCTCGACTCGTTTAACTTTTCCTCCAGCTTCCGGGCCTCCTTTTCGCTTCCTATGTCGGGCTTTTCTCCGTCAACTTTCTTTAGCTGAAGCGGAAAAGCCGCTGATTTCGCTTCCTTGTATAAGTCGACAGCCACTTTCCAGTACTCTTCCGGGTCAAATTTTTCCCTTTCTTCTTCCCGCTCGACGATGTATCGGAGCGCCACTGACTGAACCCGCCCGGCGCTTAGTCCTTCGAACCTGCTACCGGAAACGGTTTTTGAAAGAAGCGGGCTGATGAGGTAACCGACCAATCTATCGAGTATCCGCCTGGCCCTCTGGGCATCGACTTTCTTGAGATCAATGTTGGTTGGCTGCTTTAGAGCTTCTTTTATACTGTTTTTAGTAATTTCGTTAAAGATTATTCTCTTGAACTTGCCGTTCTGGGCGGAACCGTCCCCGTTTTCGTTGAGGAGCTCGTAGAGGTCGAATGCTATAGCTTCTCCTTCCCTGTCGTTGTCCGTCGCCAGATAGACGTTGTTCTTGTCCTCGGCCTCTTTCCGAAGTTTATCGACGAGCTTCTTCTGGTTAACCACGAGCGTGGGGCGAAATCCGTCTTCTATCTCGACACCGAGTTCCTTTTCCGGCAGGTCCCTGACGTGGCCTTTTGATGACAGTACCTCGTACTTCGAGCCCAGGTAACGGCTGATAGTGTTTGCCTTCGTGGGTGATTCGACAATTACTAAATTTTCCATCTTTCCTCCTCCAGAACGGAGACAATTATATTTATCGGGTTATCTCATATCAATGGCAACGGAGGTCCGCCATCATTTTGGTTCGAAAAGGTTCATCTCGGCCGGGCTCCTTATCGCTTTGCTGGCTTGAATTGATTTAGATCAATCCTGTGTTTAATCAAGACAAAGTAAAAGTTTAATCCAGTTTATGGAGCGACCCATTTTACTCTTTTAAAATGGCTAAAACAGGCTAAAAAAAACAGAAAATCGAGGTGGCATAATGAGAAAATCCTACTCTACCTATTTGGTGGCAGCACTAGTATTAGTTGGTTTGGTCGGTGTCGGTGTCGTAGCCAGTTCAGACCGCGACGTCGAGGTCGCGGAGGTTGCCTGGGCAGGTACCCAGGCCAGCTGGGCTGACGAATGGATCGAACTGAGAAATCTCACGGAGGAAAAGGTCGATCTTTCCGGATGGACGCTCAGCTGGGATGGGGTCAAGATCGATCTCGGCAAGGAGGCCGGTGATACGCTTAAGGTAAGGAAATCCGTTCTGGGTCCCGGCGAGGTGCTCTTGCTGGAAAGGACGGACGATGATACAGTTTCTTCAGTTAAGGCAGATATCATTTACAAGGGTTCGCTGGCCAATTCCGGTGAAGAGATCGTTCTGGAAGACAAATCGGGAAATGAGGTGCAGGTGATTGCAGCCAGCGAAGGCTGGCCAGCTGGTTCCGGCTCCGGTGGAGAGAAGCCCTACGCGGCTATGGTGTTAAAGGACGGCGAATGGAAGAACAGCGAATCAGGAGGTCAGGGCGAGGACGCCGATGGAAATAAGATACACGGATCCCCCGGAAACAAGGAGCAAACGGAGCAATAACGTTTATTGGGTTGGCTGTCTCAGGTAAACTGGTAGTTGTCGATATAAGCCCGGAGTCTATCCTTTACCTTCGGGCTTTTTAACTTGTTTATTGCCTCCTTCTGGATTTGTCTGACCCTTTCGCGGCTTATCCCGAATACCTTTCCGACTTCGTTGAGCGTTCGAGGATGATAGTCCTCAAGTCCGTAACGTAGCTGGATTATCCTCCTTTCCCTGTCCGTCAGCACCTCGTGAAGGAGTTCCTTGAGTTCGTCCTTTAACAGGGTCTCTAGGGTTTCCTCCTCCGGGTTCGGAAGGTTTTCGTCGGCCATTATGTCGCCCAGGACGCCGGCTTCTTCGCCGTCGTCGTTCAGGGGTTTGTCCAGGGACGTTGTTCTCTGAGCCGTTTTCTTCGCGTGGCGCACCTTTTCTGCCGAGACTTCAAGCTCCTCTGCGATCTCCTCCGGTCCGGGCTCTTCCCCGTTTTCCTGCAGGTACTCTTTCTCGACCTCGTGGATATCACGGATCAATTCGCTCATGTGGGCCGGCACACGAATGGTCCGGGATCTATTGGTTATCGCTCGAAGAATGGCCTGGCGGATCCACCAGGTGGCATAGGTACTAAATTTATAACCCTTGCGCCAGTCAAATTTTTCTACCGCTTTCATCAAACCAAGGTTGCCCTCCTGGATCAGGTCCAGAAAGGAGAGTCCGAAATTACGATACTTTTTCGCAATGCTAATAACGAGCCTGAGGTTGGCAACGGCGAGTTCCTGTTTGGCGCTATCGTCACCGTTTTCGATCCTCTTGGCAAGTTTGGCCTCCTCGTCTCTTGATAGGAGTGGACGATCACCAATTTCGTCGAAGTAAGCCTTCACCGGGCTTTTCTTGCCGTAAGATTGGTGGGTCATTTCTCCCCCCTTAATTATGGTAAATTTTTTGGTCCGGAACCCTGGGCTTTCGGGTAAATGACCGGAAGAAATCGGTCCAGAAAGGACTGTAACTTTGTCGTAGCTATACTTGAGCCATGGAAACTGGCAGGTTTGCCCCGTAACAACGTATTTTCTTTTAGGAAAGAATAGACCATGCCGAATTATAACACGAGGCCCGGGCTTTTAAAAATAAAAATCCGGTGGGTTTGGCGTCAATCCTCCGAGAAAATTTCCCTGATTTGTGGTAACCTTTCCCTGGTGTAGTTTTTGCCGATCGGAACTGCCTTTTCTACCTCGTTGAAATCGAGCCAGTTCAGGTCTTCAACTGGAGGGGTCAGGATTGCAAGATCGTCCCCGAGTGTTTGTCTGGCCACTGATACCTTGGTGTTGACCAGTTCCTTCTGTCTGATCGAGCTGGTTCTGTAGAATAAGCTGAGCGGGTTTTCGTCCAGCTCGTCGCTTAGCTTTTCTCTGACGTCAACTGCAAGGACGTGTTCGGCTCCCATGTCCAGTGCGGGTAAAATTGGGAGGACGTCAACTACTCCACCGTCGACCAGAGTCCGGCCGTCGAGTTTGACCGGGGGGATGAAGCCGGGAATCGCCGAACTGGCTGCCGCAGCGCGGTAGACTTTTCCCTGTTTGATCACCAGCTCGCCACCCTTTTGCAGGTCAGTTGCGATCGCGGCATAGTCGATGGAAAGGTCCTCGATCCTCGAGTTTTTCGTCATCAACTTGAAGAAAGTAAATAAGCGAGTCAGTTTGACCGGTGTATTCTCTTCCCCGCCCTTTTTTCTCCTCCTGGCACCGATTTCCCGAACTAGCGACTTCCCGATTAACTTTTCCAGTTCACGGCGGCTTTCCGGAGAAATTTTTAGTATGTCGTTGACGTCAAGTCGCTTCAGAACCTTTACCATTCCGTCCAGATTGGCGCGATTGGCAACGGCCGCTCCGATGACCGCCCCCATGCTGGTGCCGACCACGATGTCCGGTTCGAGCCCGGCCTCCTTGAGGGCCAGAGCCACGCCGAGATGAGCGTAACCCCTGGCACCGCCCCCGCCCAGTACTAGGGCAGTCTTTCCCTGCCCCGGGGATTGGTTAATTAAATAATCCGTAGAAGCTGGATAAAAGTCGTTTTCCATGATTAAAGACGAACGGGTAATTCCCCCGTCGTCCACCTCTTAATTTAATCGACAAATATCGGCTTTAATGCCTGCAGATAAATATTAACGGATCAGCGGGTTTTTTAACATCGCTGAA
>CAZNVA010000011.1:0-9781 GCA_964576335.1 uncultured Thermotogae bacterium
GGAGGAATATATATGGGTAGACCGTTAAAAATGAATGCCAAAATAGCGAGTTACGCGGCAGCACAGATGGCAAAAGGGAGGAAGCGCTTTCCACTGGTTACAATTATTGAACCCCTGGAAGCATGCAACCTGCGGTGTACGGGTTGTGGCCGGATCAGGGAGTATTCCGATTACATGGACGAGAGGCTGTCGCCGGACGAGGTAATGGCTGCAGCTGAAGAGTCCGGGGCTCCGGTGATATCGATATCCGGCGGAGAACCGCTGTTACACCCGGAGATAGATACGATCGTGGAAGACCTGATCGACGAAGGTTATTACATAATGCTCTGTACGAACGGGTTGTTGCTGGAAGAGAAACTTGACGAATTCGAACCCTCCGACCAGCTTGCATTCGCAGTTCACCTGGATGGTACCGCTGAAGTTCACGATGAATTTACGAACCGCGAAGGAACTTACGACGTAGCGTTCTCCGCGCTGGAGGAGGCGATAAACAGAGGCTACCGGGTTACCACGAATACCACCATATTCAAGGGTAGCGACCCGGACGACCTGCACGAGCTCTTCCGCAGGTTAACAGAAGCCGGGGTGGAAGGGATAATGCTTGCGCCGGGCTATAACTACTCCGCCGTCGACAGGAGCGCCGAGGAGCACTTTCTGGAACGGAAGGAATCCAAGGAGGTCTTTCAGGAAATTCTCGACCCGGACAAAGTGGAGGACTTCCCGCTTTACAATTCTTCCCTTTACCTGGATTTCCTGCGCGGGAAAACCGAACTCGACTGCAACGCCTGGGCTTCCCCGACTTATACCGTGCGGGGATGGAGGAAGCCGTGCTACGTACTTGCCGACGAGCACGTCGATTCCGTGGACGAGATACTGAAAGAGGAGCTCTGGGAGGACTTTGGTCCGGGGAACGATCGCAGGTGCAATAGCTGTATGATCCATTCCGGTTTCGATACTGCCGGTACGATAGATTCTCTGAGAAGTACTGACGGTCTTGTGGACGTAGTTAAGAGCGCCGTTCCTAATAAATTTAAGGATATTTTGTCGATTTAATAGAAATTATGCTGTCCATACTGGCCTCGATGAAGGTGGAACTGGAAGGATACGGAGGAATAGATAAAGGGGCGCAATACTGGTCGGAATGCGAATTGAACTACACCGGAATCGGGCAAGAAAACGTAAATCGGACGATGGATAACCTGGAGCTTGCCTCGAACCTGGAAGGTGTGGTCTCTGTAGGGTTCGCGGGCTCGATCGATCCGGAAATTGACCAGGGCGACCTGTGCATAATCGATAGGGTAAGTAGTGGGAAGGGCGAAGCCGGGTTTAAAACGAGTTCGGACCTGCGGAAACGAGCGGAGCTGGCACTGGGAGGGGACCTGAACTCCTGTAAGTTACTGACGCTGGAAGACCCCGTAGCTGAACCGGAGGAGAAAAATGAGCTGGCCGGAAAGAAGTATTCCATTGTCGATCAGGAGACTTACTGGGTGGCGCAGGCCGTGAAGGAAAGCGACCTTCCTTTTTTTGCCATGAGAGTGGTATTCGACGATATGGATACGGGATTACCACCGGCTTCCTGTTACGACGATTACGGCGAAGTCCGGATACCGAGTTTTCTTTCCTGGCTGGTCAGGCAACCGCGAATGATTCTTGAAACTCCGAGCATGTTTATGAACAGCGTCGAGGCCAGAAGGAAACTTTCGGAGGCGCTGGATCAGGTTATCCCCGCCCTGTTGAGGTGAGCAAGGTGAAATACCTGGTAACTGGAGCAAACGGTTTTGTCGGGAGCAACGTAGTCAGGGCCTTACTCGACGCGGGGCACGAGGTTAAAGGGCTGATCAGGGAAAGCAGCAATACCCTGAACCTGGAAGGTCTGGACCTTCAGACAGTAAAAGGCGATATCCGAAACAGGGACGAGCTTGAAGAAGCCGTTGAGTCGGTGGATGGCGTCTTTCACACTGCTGCCCTCTACCGGTTCTGGTCCGGGAGCTACGAGGATTTTTACCGGACCAACGTGGAAGGGGCGAAGAACGTAATGCTGGCTGCCGAAGCGGCGGGAGTCGATAGGTTCGTGCTGACCAGTACGGCCTCGCTTCTGGCTCACTCGGAGGACGGGGAGACGCTACCGGAGTCAGTCGAACAGTTACCGAGCGATTACAAGATATCCAAGTACATGGCGGAAAGAGAGGCGCTGGATTTCAACGACGAGTCCGAGATGGACGTGGTTGTTGCCAGTCCGACTGTCCCGGTCGGTCCGGGTGATTACGGGCCTACACCGACGGGAAGAATGATTCTCGAGTTTCTCAACGGAGGCATGAAGGGGTTTGTCGACATGGATTTTAACATAGTTGACGTGGAGGACGTGGCGGAGGGGCACCTCCTGGCTATGGAAAATGGACAGCCGGGAAGGCGATACGTGCTCGGGAACAGGAATACGAGTCTCTCGGAAGTGGTGGAGTTTTTATCCCAGGTTACCGGAGTACCGACCCCGAGGTTCCGAATACCTTACCCGATGGCGCTAACCGCTGCCTGGGTTGACGAGTTCTTCGAGGGTTTTCTGATGAATAGGAGGCCGAGGATTCCGATTTCTTCCATACGGACGACCAGGGTTGACGAGAGAATAGATCCGACGCCCTGGCTGAACGAGCTTGGTGCGCCAAAGACTCCCATGTCAAAGTCGCTAAAAAAGTCGATCGATTGGTTCATCGAACACGGTTACGTTAACAACGAGGAGATCGTAAGGTAATGACCCGGACCAGAGTTGTAGACGTAGGTGGAGTAAAAATAGGCGGGGATAATCCGGTAGTCGTGCAATCCATGACGAACACCCCGACGGGTGACGTCGATAAAACCCTGGCTCAGATCGAAGGACTGGTTGAGCGGGGTTGTGAACTGGTCAGGGTGGCCGTGCCGGACAGCGAAGCCGGAAAAAGGTTGCCTGATATCGTTTCCGGAAGCCCTGTACCGGTGATTGCCGATATTCATTATTCACCGGAGCTTGCGTTCGCTGCCCTGGATGCCGGTGTGGACAAGCTCCGGCTCAACCCGGGAAACATTACTGATCCCGAGGCGATAGGGGAGATAGCCCGGGAAGCCAAATCTCTGTCGGTTCCCATTCGTGTCGGGGTAAACTCGGGGTCACTGGACAAGAAAATCCTGGAAGATTACGGCAGGACACCCGAGGGTATGGTAGTCAGTGCAGAGAAGGAAATAGAACTGCTGGAAAAGGAAGGCTTTCGGGATATCGTGGTTTCTCTGAAGTCGAGTGACGTTAATAGGACGATTCGCGCCAACGAAACCTTTGCGGAAAAGTACGATTACCCGCTCCACCTCGGAGTAACCGAGGCAGGTGGCGGGCGCAGCGGTCTGGTAAAGTCCTCCATCGGTATTGGTACTTTGCTGCAGGAGGGGATAGGTGATACGATCCGCGTTTCTCTTACGGCCGATCCCAGGGAAGAAGTGGGAACAGCTTACGACATTCTCGGTTCACTCGGCATCCGGAACAGAGGGGTGGACATCATATCCTGTCCGACCTGCGGCCGTACGGAAATAGACGTGGAAACCATCGGCCGAGAACTTGAGGCAAGGCTTGACGACCTGGAGGACTCGCTGAGCCTCGCGCTGATGGGATGTTCGGTCAACGGAATAGGAGAAGCCGACTCCGCCGACCTCGGCGTGGTTGGGACCGCCAGAGGGGGCGTTCTCTACGTGAACGGGGAACAGGAAGAGTTGATTCCTTCTACCAGTACCGTAGAAGTGGTGAACAGGCTGGAGAAGAGGATCAGGAGTTATCTGGAAAAAGGAGAATAAATGGAAATAGTCAAAGCCGACTTATTTGGTTTCTGTTTTGGAGTAAGGCGAGCTGTCGACATCGTAGAAGATAAACTGGAGGAGCATGAGAAAATCGATACTCTGGGACCGATAGTTCATAATCCGAACGTGGTCGAGGACCTCTCGGAAAAAGGGGCGGAAGTAGTAAATTCCCTGGATAACGTGAATACGGACTCGGTCATAATAACTGCCCATGGAGCCGGACGGGATATACACAGGGATATAGAGGATAAAGGCCTGGACTTAATCGACACTACCTGCCCGATAGTAAAAAAAGCTCAGGAAACGGCCGAGGATTTGGTCAACAAAGGTTACCAGGTAGTGATATACGGAGAAAACGACCATACGGAGGTCAGAAATATTCTCGGCTGGCTCGACGGAAAGGGCGTGGCAATTCTGGATCCGGAGAAGGAAGTGCCGATACCGGAAGGACGAGTGGCGCTTCTCTCCCAGACTACAAAAGGAAAGAAATACTTTTTTGACTTCGCAGCCGATTTTCTCAAGGCAAATCGGGACCGGCTGGAAGATGTAAAGATAGTTGATACGACCTGTGGTGAGACAAGGAGGAGATACGAGGCGGCCGAGAGACTGGCCGAACAGGTAGAGTTGATTCTTGTAGTCGGAGGTAAGAATTCCGCGAACACGCGGAAACTTGCCGAGGTCGCCGGAAATACCGGTATAGAGACGCACCATATTAAGGACGAAACGGAGATAGAGCCGGAATGGATTGACGGGGTGGATAAAGTGGGTATAACTGCAGGTGCATCTACCCCGCAATCCGCTGTATCTTCGGTCGAAGAAACTTTATTGGAGATAGAAAGATCTTAGTTGCCGAAAGGAGGTTTAAGAGATGTTGACCTCAACATCCACAGAGGTTTTACAGATTCAGACTACGAAGGCTCCCGAATTCATTGACATTACCGACGAAGTGCAGAAATTCGTGGACGACAGAGAGGTCGAGTCAGGTGCGCTGATCATTTTCAGCAGGCATACCACCGCCGCCATAAGGATCAACGAGAACGAGTCACTCCTGAAGAAGGATATGGCGGAATTTCTCGACAAAGTGGCGCCGGAAGACGAATACTACCGCCATAATGATTTCTCGATCCGGACTGAAAACATGACGCCGGACGAGGTTCCGAACGGCCACGCACACTGTCAGTCGCTTGGTCTCGGGGCCAGCGAAACCGTACCGATAATTGATAGCGAGTTAAAACTTGGCAAGTGGCAGCGGGTTTTCCTGATTGAACTGGATCACTCCAGAAAGCGCGAAGTCATACTGCAGATGCTTGGTGGTTGACCTTCAGAGGGGAGTTGTTCGGGAGTACCGTTTGATTTATCCTTTTTTTCGTTGACAATGGTAGATCTGAAGGAAATCAGCCCAGATTTATACGGTAGAGACGTTTCCGTCGCCGGTGCTTACGATATCTGTAAGAAGATAGGCACGGAGCACTACGAAAACTTTACTGTCGTTAGCCGAGCCATGCCGGCGGAAAAGCGGAAGTACGTTTACGCTCTTTACGCTTTCAGTCGCTACACCGACGATCTGGGGGACGAACTGGGGGAAGGAAACCTTGAGGCACTCGATAGCTGGGAGGAAGAGCTGAGGCAGGCACTGGAAGGTAATAAACCGGATAACCCAATTCTGCTCGCCCTCCAGGATACGGTTGATAAGCACCCGCTGACAACGGAACCCTTTCTTAAATTGATAGAAGCAAACAGGATGGATCAGAAAAATTTTTCCTACAGTAGTTACGAGGACCTGCTGCACTACTGTGATCATTCCGCCAATCCGGTCGGTCGGATCTTCCTTGCGATCTTTGGTTACGAAGACGAGGAGAGGAAGCGGCTATCGGACAGTACCTGCACCGGGCTACAGCTGACGAACTTCTGGCAGGACGTTGACAGGGACGAAAAAATGGGCAGAGTTTATATTCCCGAGGAGGACATGGAAAGGTTTGGATACTCCAGAGAAGAACTCGAAGACAGGGTCTATAACGAGAGGTTTGTCGAGCTGATGCGGTTTGAAGTAGCGCGGGCTCGCGATCTGCTCGAGGAGGGGATGGAACTCGTCCCGACCCTGGACCCGAGAATCAAGATGGACGTCAGACTTTTCAATCAGGGTGGCCTGAGAATTCTGGACAAGATTGAAGCGGAAGATTTCGACGTACTGCACGGGCGTCCCACGCTTTCAAAATTTGAAAAAGTTCGGTTGTTTTTGTCCAATTTGCTAAAACGCCCGTTTCGGAGGATTGCTGATGGAAAACCGACCTGAGGGGGTTTTGAAAGAGAGTGAGAGTCCGAAGGAGTACTGCAGGAGGATAACCAGGGAAAGGGCGAAGAACTTCTACTGGGCGATACTGACCCTGCCGGGGGATAAGCGCTCCGCCGTCTATACGATATACACCTTTGCCAGAAGGTGTGACGACATTGCGGACGGTTCCTGGGAAGTTTCGCAAAAGGAAGATAGGCTGCAGGCAGAACGAGAGAAGTTAGATTCGCTCTATCGCGGAAATCCACGGGGCAAGCTTTACGAAGCTCTTGCGGAAACGGTGGAAGAATTTGAAATACCGAAAAGTTATTTCGATCAGTTGATAAGTGGCGTAGAGATGGATCTGACGAAAAGGCGTTATTCTACTTTCAAGGAACTAAAGGTATATTGCTTTCGAGTGGCATCCGTGGTGGGGCTGGCGTTGATTGAAATCTTCGGTTACGAGGGCTGGAAGGCCAAAAAATACGCCATAGATTTTGGTTACGGGATGCAACTGACAAACATTATCAGGGACGTGGCCGAAGACTACAGGCGGGATCGAATATACCTTCCGCAGAAGGACCTGGATAAGTTCAAGTGCGATTTCGCCAGGGTCGACGAGAACGGAGTTAATGGGCGATTCAGGGAGTTGATGGACTACGAAGCTGCCAGGGCGAGAGAGCACTTTGAAAAAGGAAAGAGGTTGTTCTCTTATCTTTCTCCCAGAACGCGCGCCTGTCCGGCCGGATTGTACGGGGTTTACAGTAACTTACTACGCGAGATGGAGAATTCCGACTGGGATATCTGGGAGGAACGTGCGAGTCTCAATACCGTAAAGAAGGTAAGTTCCGTGCTGGGGCAATGGTTCGTCAGCCTGAAAGAATGATCGTAATTGGGGGCGGGCTGGCCGGTCTTGCTGCCAGTACCAGCCTGCTCGATCAGGGGTACGACGGGGAGTTAGTCTTACTGGAGAAGGCTCCGCGGGTCGGGGGCAGAACAGGATTTATCGAGTACGGTGATCGGACCCTGGACCTCGGGCAGCACATGCACGTCTCCGGGTTCGATTATTATAGAAAGTTCATGACAGGGATCGGCCTTGCCGACGACCTGGCAACGCAGGAAAGTCTAGACGTCGAGTTTCGGGATAAGTCCGGCCGGGTCGGACGAGTTCGGAGCAACGAACTCCCTCCCCCTTTTCACCTGATTTCGGCCACCTATGGCTTCCCGTTTATTTCTTTTTTCGACAAGTTGAGCCTGATTGGCCCGCTTTTTTCCTCCCTTTTGACAAATTCCCGGGTGGAAGGAAGGAACGAATCCTTTGGTGACTGGTTGAGAAGGAGAGGAGCAAGTGAAAAATCGATCGCCAGGCTCTGGAACCAGATCATAGTTCCCACCTTAAACGCAAGCGTGGACGAAGTGAGCGTAAAAATGGGGCTGATGATCCTGAAAAGAGTTCTCCTCGATAAGCGCGGGGGACGGCTGGGCAGGCTGGAGGGGTCACTTGCCAAGATAGGGCGTGCGGCTGTCGAGTTCATCGAGGCGAAAGGGGGACAGGTTCGAACTTCTCATCCGGTGGAAAGAGTTGAAAAGGATAACGGCGAATACGTGGTTCGGTTGAACGACGGAGGAGAGATCTCCTCCGAAGCAGTGCTTTCCGCCGTACCGGGTCATGCCCTGAAAAAGGTACTTTCAGAATCCCTGCTGGACAAATTCTCCCATCCTTTCTGGGAACTGGAATGGAATTCAATAATAAACGTTCATCTGTTTTTTGATGAAAAAGTTATGGAAGCGGACTTCTTCGGCTTCCTGGAGGGAACGGCCGGCTGGGTTTTCAACGTATCCAGGGATAGTGAAGAAAGGGGCAAACACGTCTGTCTGACGATATCGGACCCCGGCGAACTGGAGAACCTGGCCCCGGAGGAGCTAGTCGAAAAGGTTCGGATTGACCTTTCCTCGCCGCTACCGGCAATTAAAGACGCGGAATTGCTGGATTCGGTGGCGCTTTATCAACCGAGAGCGACTTTCAAGGCCTCACCGGAGAGCAAGGCACTGCGACCGCCTCAGAACCCACCCGAGAAAGGTCTTTTCCTGGCAGGAGACTGGACCGATACGGGCTGGCCAGCTACAATGGAGGGAGCAGTTAGAAGCGGTTACCTCTGCGCCCGGGAAGTTCTGGGGGTCGGGAACCGAAGCCCCTGATGGGTGGAACTTTGAAAAAGTTATTTTTTCAGCTATAATCCCCTTGGTGTTAAACATTGATACAGTTTCATAACCCGACAAAAGGTAGATTGAGTTTTGACGGGGTCGTCGACGAGATCATCGGCATGATGGAAAAGGACCAGCGTTCGGAGTACGAAATCGTCGTCGGGACCGATTCACACGCTGCTTCCGGTGACCACGAGATAGATTTCGTCAGTGCCATAGTCATTCACAGGATGGGTAAAGGCGGTCGTTACTTCTGGAAGCGGGAGACGGAGGACGGTATTTATACCCTGAGGGACAAGATTTATAAGGAAGCCTTTCTCTCCTTTGATCTGGCCAAGGACCTGATGGAACATCTTGAAGAGGAAACCCTGCTGGATTACAACCTGGAAATCCACGTTGACGTAGGTCAGCACGGGAAAACCAAGGAAATCATTGACGAAGTAGTCGGTATGATCATCGGCAGCGGCTTCGACGTCAGGACGAAGCCCGATTCTTACGGTGCTTCCACGGTCGCCGACAAACACGCCTGAACGGTTACTTGTTGAGTTCGTCGTAAATCTCGTTTTTCGAAGTACCCCGCAGATCGGCTAATTCTCTCATTGCTTCCTTTCTGGATAGGCCTTTCAGCTTTTTTATCCCCTCGTACTGCTGTTCGATCGGAATATCATCGTATTTTTCTCTCCGGGCGCTGGCCGCTTCTTCTTCGGTAGCTCCCCTGATCGCCAGAGTGAATTCCCCCTTTACCTTACCTCGTTCAAGCTCCTCAAGTACTTCCCGGGGGGTACCCTTGAGCGTCCGTTCGAATTGTTTGGTCAGCTCACGGCATACTGTGATGGACCTTTCGGGTAGGACGTCCGCCATGGTTTTCAGAGTCCCCTCCACGCGATGGGGCGAGTCGTAAAGGAGGGTTGTCTTCCTCCTCGTCCGTAGTTCTTCAAAGTAATTGCTCTTTTGCTTTTCCTTTTTCGGTGCCTGGCCATCGAAGACAAAACTGTCGGTGGGCTGGCCGGAAATCGCGAGACAGGCAATACAGGCACTCGGACCTGGGATGCTCCTTACCTCGACATCCTTTCTTCGGGCAAGACGGACCAATTTAAAACCCGGATCGGATATCAGAGGGGTACCGGCATCGCTGATCAGCGCGAGGTCCGATCCCTTCCGCAGCTTGTCGATTATACTTTTTCTGCGCTCCTCCCCGCTTCCCTGGTAATAGCTTAACGTAAACGGGGTCTCTACTTCGTATTCTTCGAGCAACCTTCGGGAATGGCGCGAATCCTCTGCCACTATCTCGTCCACTTTCCGGAGTGTTTCCACGGCCCTGTAGGTTACGTCCTTCAGGTTTCCTATTGGGGTAGCTACTACGTACAGGACCCCGGGTTCCTTGGTGTTAGATTCTCTCGTGTTCATTTAAACCGCCAGGTCTTCTTTTATAAAAGAACAAAGTTCGTGGTTAAATCTGTATTTCTGGGTGCCCCGTCCCTTGGGGCGTGGTTC
>CAZNVA010000011.1:9881-17394 GCA_964576335.1 uncultured Thermotogae bacterium
TTTAAAGCATCCCGCCTGCTGCGATGAGGTTGATCCAGTTCGGGCCGAGAACGAACGACCATATCTGCTGGATCAGCCAGAAGAAAAGGTCCCCTCCAAGCCAGAGCAGGGCAAGCACTATCAGAAAACCGTACTGCTCGACCTGGGCCATTATCTGCTTGCCGCGCCCCGAAAGGAAGTAGTTAAGTATTCTCGAACCGTCCAGCGGTGGCATGGGAATCAGGTTAAAGATTCCCAGAATTATGTTTATGATGACGAAAACTCCGAAAAAGTAAATCAGCGTTCTCAAACCGTTCTGAGCGAACTGAAAGAAAAAGCCGCCGCTTCTGCCGAGAAAGAAGTTGATGTAAAACGGTACAAGCAAATGGCCAATCGCGGCAGCCAGGGACATCATCATGATGTTGCTCAACGGCCCGGCGAGCCCAACCTGTAACATGCCCCGCTCCGAGTCCTGAAAATACCTCGGGTCGATCGGAACGGGCTTCGCCCAGCCGATAATAAAGAGACCGCCACCGAAGATTAATTGCACGAGGATCAGTCCCAGCGGAACCAGTACGGTCCCCACGGGATCTATGTGTGGTATGGGGTTCAAAGTCAACCTGCCGGACTGCTTTGCCGTCGGGTCACCCAGCTTCCAGGCGACGTAACCATGGGAATACTCGTGAATAATTGCAGCGGGCAGGAGAGCCAGTAGCAGAATAATCAGGTTCACTATTGTGGCAGCTATGATATCACCTCTCCAGGAGAAACGTTTATCGTATTTTCGTTTGTTATCTGAACCAGTCCCGGTTTTGCGCCCTTTGGTTTGTCGACGTATTTGACTTCGGTATAACTCACCGTGGCCTGGCCAGCGTTCCGTGCCTTGGAATTGGCGGCTGCGAGCTGAGCCGCCTTCACGATTACCTCGTCCGGAACTTTGTCCGGTCGGCCGTCCGTGACGACCACTACGTGTGCTCCGGCGTAGTTCCTGACGTGAAACCAGAGGTCATCCCGCGATGCATCTCTAACCAGTTCGTCGTTCTGTCGCGCATTTCTTCCCACCATTACCTTGTAACCTTTGACCCAGTATTCCTTTGGACCGCCCTCCTGTTCCTGGCTCGAAGATCCGAGGTCCTCGTCGATGTAACCTTTTTCCTTGAGAACTCCCTCGAGCTTTGCCAGCTCTTCCTGGGATTCGGCCTCTTCATATCTTTCTTTTAGTTTCTCCAGGTAGTTGAGTTCCTTTTTCAGCCCCTTCTTTCTCTTATCCAGCTTTTCCTTGCCCCGCTTCAATTTTTTATAGCGTTCGTAATACTTTTCCGCGTTCTCTTCCGGTGTCAGGGATGGGTCCAGATCGACTTCCACTTGTTCCCCCTGGTTGTAAGGATCGTTGATTCTGGCCTGTTTCATCCCTTTTTCCAGCTGCCCCAGGTTGGATAGAATGATGTCACCGGTTTTTTTCAGTTTTTCCCGGTTCTCGGACTGTTTCAGCTGGTCTCTAACGTTTTTCAATGCGCCCTTCACCCTATCCAGCTCGTCCTTTATCGTTTCTTCTACGTCCTCACGCAGCTCGCGCGTTTCGAAGCTGGTTTCTCGGGCCTTGTAGTAGTGGTCAAGTGCCTTACTGAGGCTGGCAAACGTCAACCCCTTTTTATCCGAGAAGCTTTCCAGCTCGATCGGGCTAAATTCGACGGGTTTGCCCTCTTCCTGGTAAACTATTGGCTCGTAGTTATCGGCGGATAGCTCGTCAAAGAAGTCCTCTGCCGCCCGATAAAGCCCGGTTAGTTGACTTTCCGCTAGGTCCGGCTGGTCGACTTTCAGACCGGCACGAGTGGGTATCTCCTTCGCCAGCGTCGGCCCGATTCCGGCTATACCGTTGAGTAAATTTCGCCAAAGCGGGTTTTCCTTCTGAGCGAGCTCGTAAAACTCGTTCCGTTTCAATTCAAAGGGGTTGGCCTTGTTCTGGGCCGGAGGTAGCTCGTAAGTGCCACCCGGTGAAGTATCCCTAGTTCTGCTCTGTTTATCTCGCAGAGTTCCAATAATGTTGTCGTCCTGAACTAGGAAAAGGTTGCTGTTGCGGCCCATGAGCTCGACGTATACTTCCTTGCGCTTTATCTTTTCCTCGGCTCCGCTTTCCTCCTTTTTGTCAACCGAAATCTTAATTATCCTGTCGAGACCTCTTGGCTGAGTTACACGGGCTATCTTCCCGCCGGAAAGGTGTTTTCGTAAGAGCATGGTGAACGGCGGCGGCTCCTCCGGGTTTTCGAAATCGAGCTCGGTGAGCTGGACCCGAAAGTCGTCCCCGCAGGACACGAGCAGGGTGTAGTTCTCTCCACCCCAGACGTTTACGGTTACCAGCCCGTCTCTGGGTTGATATATCTTCCTTATCCAGCCGCCGGTCAGGGCGTCCTGGAGTTCGAGTTTCAGTTTGCTTAAAGTGATCCCGTCTAGTGCCATTAGCGTATTACACCAAATTTAATTAAAAACCGGCTCAGGATGCTTTCTAACTCAACGGGTGTCGGACAAGAAACGTCATAAAATTATAGCGGCTACCGCTATTTTCCGGGTTAATTGTATTTCCTCGATCGATTTGAAAACTCGTTCATGCCGAAAATATTGTTGTTTACCGGCACCCAGTTTTTCACCACGAAAATGGAGATTATATATCCAGATTGGTTATCTGGTTGCTGTTTTCCTTGATGAAGTTCTTCCTCGCCTGAACGTCGCTCCCCATGAGGGTGCTGAACAAGTCATCCGCCTCCAGTGCGTCCTTAACGGAAACCCGTTTCATTATACGGTTTTCCGGGTTCATCGTTGTCTCCCAGAGTTGAGACGGATTCATTTCACCCAGACCCTTAAACCTCTGGACCGACGATGGCTTGGTTTTCCTGTCGTTCAGGTACTCTTCCAGTTCCTGTTCCGTATAGAAGTACTGTTTGCTCTTGCCCGATTGAACCTTGTAAAGCGGGGGTTGAGCGATGAAAACGTGGTTCTCCGTAATTAGAGGCTCGAAGTTCCTGTAAAAGAACGTGAGCAGCAGTGCTCTGATGTGGGCACCGTCAACGTCTGCGTCGGTCATGATTATTATCTTTTCGTAGCGCAGCTTCTCCCGGGAGAAGTGGTCCTGAACGCCGGTTCCCATTGCGGTGATTATTGACTTTAATTCCTTGTTCTCCAGCTGCTTGCTCATTCGGGATTTCTCGACGTTGAGTATCTTTCCCCTTAAAGGTAGTATAGCCTGAAACTCCCTGTCACGGGCGCTCTTTGCCGAGCCACCTGCCGAATCACCCTCCACGATGAATAGTTCACTCCCTTCCGGATCCCTCTGCGTGCAGTCCGCCAGTTTACCGGGGAGCGAAGTGGAAATCATCGCGTTCTTCCTGGCGAGTTTTCGTGCCTTCTTGGCGGCGTTACGGGCCTGGGCCGCTTCGATAGATTTTTCGATTATCTTCCGTGCTATCTGTTTATTCGACTTGTAAAAATCGAGCAGTGCTTCCGAAGTTACGTTTCGGACGATTTCCCGGATCTCCGGGTTGCCCAGTTTGGTCTTCGTTTGACCTTCGAACTCCGGTTCGGGAATTCGCACGTTGATTATACCTGTCAGGCCTTCTCTGATATCCCGGCCGGAGAGGTTGTCGTCCTTCTTCTTCAGTATCTTCTTCGACCTCGCGTACTCGTTTGTAGTCTTGGTCAGCGCGGTTTTAAAACCGGTTACGTGTTTTCCACCCTCCTGAGTATTGATGTTGTTGGCGAAAGAGTAGGTAGATTCCGAAAACTTCTTGCTAAACATCATCGCTACCTCGACGAAGTTGCCGCCTTCCTCGCGTTTGAAGTAGATTGGCTCGTCGTGCAGCCTTTCCTCGTTTTCGGTGATCGAAGAAACGTACTCCTTGATTCCACCATCGTACTTGAAGGACTTCGTTACGTCCGCGTCCTCGTTTTCCAGGACTATTTTGAGACCCTTATTCAGGTACGCCAGTTCGCGCAGGCGGTGGGTCAGTTTGGGCATGTCGTATTCGAAGTCGCCAAATATTTCTTCGTCCGGCAGAAAGGTGATCTTAGTTCCTCGGTCTCCTTCTCTGGTATCTATCTCCTTTAGTTCCGAAAGCGAGTCACCCCGCGAAAAGTCCTGCCTGTAACGGGCCCCGTCCCGCTGGACCTCGACGCGCATCCATTCGGAGAGTGCGTTTACTACTGAAACACCGACACCGTGAAGCCCACCACTGACCTTGTAGCTTTTATGATCGAACTTTCCCCCTGCATGCAGGGTGGTCATTACGACCTCTACCCCGCTCAAACCCTTTTCCGCATGGGTATCTACAGGTATGCCCCTGCCATTATCCACCACAGTTACTTTGTCGTCTTCGTGTACTGTTACCTTTATTTCGTCACATTCACCGACCAGCGCTTCATCTATGCTGTTGTCCAGTACCTCGTCAATCAGGTGCATCACGCCTTCCTGGCCGGTACTCCCTATGTACATTCCCGGTCTCTTCCTAACTGCTTCCAAATCTTCCAGAACTTTAATTTGATCTGCTTCGTAGGGCATATAACCACCTCAAATCATAAAAGCCACTAAGACAGATAATTATAATAAATGTTGTAGGTTATTACCAGAACTGAATTCCCTTCTGGAGCGGATTTCCGCGCTTCCAGGGGTTGAAAATTTCTTTCGATCCCGTGGGTGAACGAGGCCGGGACGGTTATCGAACTTGCCGACTTGAGTTGCCCGATAAGTGGTAGTTCTGTGCATTAGAAACGTTGAGAAAGGGTGATGAAGAGCGTACACTAACCAAAACTAGATAATATACCTCGGAATTTAACCGTCGTCGTAAACCTGACCTGCAGTAGTAAGATCGCGCGCCGAATCTGGCCGGAAGTTAAGTTCGGGAGGAATTAACAAGTATTGAATTACTCCGACAAAGTGGAATTGCTGGTGGATTACTTCAGGGGCTCCGAAGTTGCCAGGGGGGATGGAAAACTGGGGCTCGAGCTCGAACACATGGTCCTTGACGGTGAAACGCTGGAAGCTGTTTCTTACCGGGAGGATGGTGGGATAGAAGACCTTCTGAGGGCTTTAACAGAGCTAGGCTGGGAGTCCGTAACTGAAGGCGGGCAAGTAGTTGGGCTGACCTCGGAAGAGGCGAACGTGACGCTGGAGCCCGGAGGGCAGCTGGAGTTAAGCATCGCCCCTCGAAGTTCTCTGGACGAACTGGCAGACATCTACCGGGAATTTCTCCAGGATGCTCTTTCGGTACTTGAAAGAAACGGGAGTAAGTTATTGGCCCTTGGCTACCAGCCCGAATCCGGAGTCAAGGACATCGAGATCGTCCCGAAACGACGTTACGACTACATGTACGATTATTTCGGTGATAAGGGCGAGTACGCTCACAATATGATGAAGGGTACGGGCGCGATTCACGTGAACGTCGATTACTTTAACGAAACCGACTACATTAAGAAAAACGCCGTTGCCAACTTCCTGGCCCCGGTGATCTACGCAGTGCTGGATAACTCGCCGTTTTTCGAGGGGGAAGTGTACGATGCCGGCAGTCTACGCGCCCGGATCTGGGATAACTGCGACCCGGACAGGTGTGGTTACCCGGAAGGGGTTTTTGCCGGACGGTTTGGTTACGAGGATTACGCAGAGTACGTCCTGAACGTTCCCGTCATGGTTTACAAAAAGGACGGGGAACTGATTTACGAGAGGGAAGACAAAGTTAGTGACGTACTGGATGAGCATACGACGGAAGAAGAGCTTGAGTACCTATTGTCGACAGTCTTTCCGGACGTGAGGACTAAAGGGCATCTCGAAGTCAGGATGGGCGACTCGCTGCCTTACCTTTACAGTCTGGGTTATGCCGCGTTCTGGAAAGGGCTTCTCTACGACCGGAAAAACCTGGATTTCCTTTACAGGAGATACAGGGGTGTCAGTCCTGCCGAGTACTCCGAGACCCGAGAAGAAGTTCGGGGTGGCAAAGGTGGTGGGACGGACACGGACGAGACCTTCTCGTTTTACCGGGAACTGCTTAAGGCGGCGGAATCCGGTCTGGCAGAAGACGAAGTGGAGTACCTCGAGCCGCTAAAAAAGCTTGCAGCGGAAGGGGAGACTCCGAAAGCCCGGACCCTGAATAGGTTAGATCGCGGCAAGCAGCGGGCGCTTTCCTGGTGTGAAATGGACCTGGACACGGGCGACGGGATTCAAATATGAACGAAAACCTCTTCTCTCGGTATAGGGATTACGTAGAAAGGAATCCGGAGGAGTTCCTCTGTAAATACCACCATGCCCAAGAAAGGGTAAAAGAATCATCCGCGAGTTATCTCGGCCAGCCGATCGACTTTCTCCTTCAACCGATGTTTCTTTCCGGGGAAGACCTCGAGCGGCTGAGAAGAGTAATCGATAAGTTAACTGCGATTCTCGATAAAACCGTCGATCATTACAGAAATAATTCGGCTTTCCGGGAAGTATTTCCGTTTACGGAGCTGGAGGAGGAGTTAATTCTGGCAGATCCGGGTTATGGTAATCCATATCCGATAGGCCGGTTCGACGTATTCTTCGATCCGAAAGGGAAGCTTCAGTTCTGTGAGTTCAATACCGACGGCTCGGCTGGAATGAACGAGGCCAGGGTTCTACAGAAAGTTTTCCTGGAACTGGGCGTTCTGGATTTTCTTGGCGGGGATCATGAGCTATTGACCTATAGCCCGATGGAGAACCTGGTAGATGCCGTTTTGGAAAATTACCGGAATTTTTCGGGAGCGTCCGGTGACCCGCAAACAGTTGCCATAGTGGATTTTGAGGGAGAAGGAATCTCGAGCGAGTTCAGAGAATTCAGGCGAAAGTTCGAGGATAGAGGGATAGATTGTATTATCGCCGACCCGCGGGAACTTGCCTATTCTTCCGGCGAGCTGGTTCATGAATCGGAGAGAATCGATCTGGTGTACCGCCGGGCAACCACGAGAAAGGTCGTCGACCGTGCCGACGAGGTCGAAGGTTTTATCCGCGCTTACCTGGACGGTGCGGTTCCGGTGGTCGGGGGGTTTTCCTCTCAGATAGTCCACAACAAGTCACTGTTTGCAATTCTTCAGGAGGAAGAATATACCGATTATCTTAATGGCGAGGAAAAGGAATTCCTGAACCGCCACCTGCCGGAGACCTATATTTACGATCGCCATCCGGACGAGGTCAGAAAAAAGCTGGGCGAAAAAAAGGATGACTACCTGTTGAAGCCGTTTGATAAATTTGCCGGGCACGGCGTTTACGTCGGTCAGGAGATGGACCGGACGGACTGGGAGGAAAAACTCGACGATCTTGCCGGGCAAAATTACATAGCACAGGCGTTCTGCGACGTACCGGAACGGGACTTTCTTTACTTTGAAGACGGAGAACCCGGTTTCCAGGAATTTGGTTACCTTATCGGTCTCTACCTTTACAACCAGGAACTGAGTGGGCTCTACACGAGGGCCGGCCGAGAAAACGTCATTGCTTCGCTGGTAGAATGTTTTACCTTGCCGACATTCGTCGTTGAATCCGATT
>CAZNVA010000012.1:0-17166 GCA_964576335.1 uncultured Thermotogae bacterium
CCTGGCCCCGAGGCTAGTTAAGTTTTCGACCAGGTTGCTGTAGCCGCGGTCCAGATGCTCCGTCCCCGTAACCACCGTTTCACCCCTGGCGGCCAATCCTGCAATGACGAGGGATGCACCGGCTCTGATGTCCGTCGCTTCGACTTCGGTCCCGCGCAGGCCCTCCTGGCCCTCTATAAATACGGTACTGGAGTTCGTGACGGATATATCCGCGCCCATCTTGTTCAGTTCCGGCACGTGGCCGAACCTGCTATCAAAAACCGTTTCCTTTACCACGCTCTTTCCCTGAGCCAGGGACAACAGCGAGGTAATTGGCGCCTGAAGGTCCGTCGGGAAGCCGGGATAAGGTAGCGTGATGACCTCGACGCTTTTCGGTCTCTGGTCGCCTCCGACCCGGATCGCCGTCTTTTTCTCCTCTATTTCTACGTCCGCTTTTCTGAGCTTTAAGCTGAGTGGTTTTATCGAGTCCGTGTCGACGTGGGTTACCTCAACTTCCCCGGAAGTAGCTGCACCGGCCAGCATGTAAGTGCCGGCCGCGATTCTATCGGGCAGTACCGGGTAATTCACGCCCCCGAGTTCGTTAACTCCGGTGACGTGGATGATCGATCCGTTCAGATCCACCCGGGCGCCCATTTCGTTCAGAAAGTTGACCAGGTCGCGGATTTCTGGCTCCTGTGCTCCGTTGTAAATTGTCGTTTCGCCCTCTGCCAGCGTTGCCGCAGTGATCAGCTGTTCGGTCGCTCCCACGGAAGGGTAGTTGAGAAATACGTCGTTGCCAATTAGCTGGTCGGCTCGAGCAACTATCCTTCCGTCATCCTGCTCTACGCTGACACCCAGCCTTTTCAGGCCCTCCAGATGGAGATCAACGGGGCGCGTTCCTATATTGCAACCTCCAGGTATTGGTACAACTGCTTCCCCAGTTCTTGCTACCAGTGGTGCCAGTACCAAAAACGAGGCCCGCATCTTTTTTACGAGCTCGGCCGGAGCTCGGTTGGAATCTATGGTCCCCTTTATCTCCACGTCACCTGATTCACCCGAGGCAGTATTCCCCAGGTTTTCTACCATGTTCAACATGGTGTGAACGTCCTTCAGGTCAGGAACGTTGGTTAGGTTTACGGGTTGATCGGTGAGGAGGCTGGAAGCAATCAGGGGGAGGGCCGAGTTCTTTGCCCCTGGTATCTTCAGCTCCCCTTTCAGGGGCTTTCCACCTTGTATGGTTATTTTTTCTTTCATTTAACCGTTCTGCATCAATTCCAGGAACTGATCGTTATCCTGGGTGGACTCGATCTTTTTCTTGATGAACTCGAGCGCGTCCTCGTTGTCGTCCATCTCGCCGATCATTTTTCTTAGTATCCGCAGCTTGTTGAGCTTACCTTCGCTGAGCAAGAGTTCTTCTTTTCGCGTCCCGGTCTGTTCCATGTCTATTGCCGGGTAGATGCGGCGGTTTGCCAGCTGTCTGTCGAGGACGAGTTCCATGTTACCAGTACCCTTGAACTCCTCGAAGACGACCTGATCCAGCTTGCTGCCCGTATCGACGAGGGCGGTGCCAATTATCGTCAGGCTTCCGCCTTCCTCGATGTTTCTCGCGGCACCAAAGAATTCCTTTGGTTTGTAGAGGGCTGCGGGATCAATACCACCCGACAGCAGCTTGCCGCTCTGGTCTACGGATAGGTTGTAAGCTCGGGCGAGCCTGGTAATCGAATCCATGAGAATTACTACGTCCTTCTGAGCTTCCACGAGCCTTTTGGCGTTGTCCGTAACCAGTTCTGCGACCTCAGTGTGATGTTTTGGTTCCTGATCAAAGGTTGCAGCAACTACTTTACCCATGTTGATCGAGCGCCTGATGTCCGTCACTTCCTCGGGCCGCTCGTCTATCAGTAGAACGATCAGTTCTACCTCAGGGTGGTTGGCGGCCAGACCATTGGCCATTTTCTTAATTAGCGTGGTCTTCCCGGCTTTCGGCGGGGAGACTATCAACCCTCTCTGCCCCTTGCCGATTGGTGCAAATAGATCAATTATCCTTGTAGAAGTATCGTTGGGGTCGTGCTCCAGTTTTAGTCGCTGAGAGGGGTGAAGCGGGGTAAGGTATTGAAAATCCGTTCTGTCCCTTAAATCGTCAGGTGGTGAATCATTAATTGCCTTCACCCTGAGCAGGGCCTTGTAGTGTTCGTCGTTCTTGGGTGGCCTCGTCTGTCCGAGGACCTTGTCCCCGTTTTTCAGTCCAAATCGCTTTATTTGCGACGGAGATACGTAAATATCGTTCTTGCCCGGGAGAAAGGTTTTGTCCCTCAGGAAACCGTAGCCGTCCGGTAAAATTCCGAGTATTCCTTCGGAAAAACCCTGGCCTTCCTCCTTGGCTTCTGCCTCCAGGATAGAATATATTAACTCTTCCTTGTTCTTCGAATCCATCTCTATCTCGTAATCTTCTGCTATTGTCTTCAGCTCGTCCAGGTTCTTCTCTTGTAGTTCTTTAAGTTCCAATTAACTCACCTCAAAAGTTTGAAAATTTCTATCTCCGTGATGGTTTGGATAGGTATAAAATGGGTGAGGGTTCAGTTCACCTTGCCTGTTTTATTTTGCATCCGATAAGCCGACGTTTTTTTCGCCTGCAAATCAGTATGCGGTTTATAATCGGGAGGGAACGCTGTTAACAAGTCCCGCCACTCCAGTTTTATTGGTATCTTGTTTGTTTTTTGCCTCAAGTGTTTACTAGACTTCCAAGTCGTAATCGAACCTTAACCTGCCTTGAGGTATTCTGGTCCAGCTTCACCCCTAATCGAATCCCGCAATTGACTTTGTTCAATAACGCCCGCTAAATTACACGAACGGCATTGATCTTTTAGGTAAAATAACTATGTGAAGGGGTTCGGGACGACGAATTGGTTGATTACGTAGATATTATAGATGAACGAGAGAGTTTTGTCAATAGAGTTTACCCCGGTGGCGGTATTATCGTTTCACCGATTCATTTTGGACGGAGTCAGGGTAGTTTTGATAATGTTGCCGTACATCTTCAACCGTGACTTTAAACCTTCGGCGAACCCCCTTTTTTCCTCCTTCATTACGTGCGTTACGCCGGTAAGTTTGACCTTCGTCGTGCTGAGGTTTTCTCGCAGGGATAGCTTGGTTAAAGCCATTTCGACGCCGAATTCCTCGGCAGCCGTCTTGTTGAGCTTCTCCCAGAGGTTACGCGACAGGACCCGCTGGCCGGATAGGTGAGGGCTGATTTTCTGGGATATGTCGGTATTTAACCTCCCCTTATGGAACACGCCGATAACCATGTCCCAGCTACCTTCCCTGTAGGTATCTATCATGTCATCAATGTGTTCGGCTTCTAGTCCCTTCAGGTCTGCATCTATGAACATGAGGCTTGAGTGTGCGGCTTCCTCTATTCCTCGGGCGAGAGCGTTTGCCTTGCCTGTGTTTTTCTTTAATTCCAGCAAGGTAAGGTCTACTTCGCTTTCCTCGACTACTTCCGAGGTATTGTCAGTTGAGCCGTCGTTCACGACTATTAGTTCGATCGGGTTTTCGGCGGAATCCACTGCTCGCAGTACCGACTTAATCCTTTCCGCTTCGTTGTATGCTGGAATGATAACGGAAGTTTTCACGTAACCACCTGATATTGACTTTCGATTATTGGGCAAATAATGCAGATATATTATACGGCTCTATCCGGTTAGTTAAATACCTAACTGTTTGCCCTTAAGTTCTTATCGGGACTCGTCAGAGTCCTCTATTTTTTCTTCCAGTTCTCCAGCTATTTCCTCAACACTTTTATCCTCAACCTTCAGCTCCTCCTGGTCCCCGTCCCTCGTCTCGAGTTCTATCACGCCGCTCTCGAGGCCCCTTGGCCCGACGATCACCTTCAGCGGTAACCCGATCAGGTCGGAATCGTTGAACTTAACCCCGGGTGATTCCTCTCTATCGTCCAGAAGTACATCGTAACCGCTTTTCTGTAAACTGTTGTAAAGGTTCTCGCCCATTTCTTCCGTCTCTCCTTCGTTGGACCCCAGAACGATTATGCCGGCGGAGAACGGACTGACCGACTCGGTCCAGCGGATACCGCTTTCGTCGTAGTTTTGCTGGATTACTGCCGGAACGAGGCGGCTGATTCCTATTCCGTAACATCCCATGATGTAGGGGTTGAGCTCCCCGTCTTTATCCTGGTATTCGCCCTCCAGGCTCCTGGAATACTTGTCACCGAGCTGAAATAGCTGGCCGACTTCTATGCTGCTGTGAAACTCCAGATCCCCTCCGCACTTCGGGCAGCTGTCTCCGGGCTGAACCTTGCGCAGGTTGATGAACTCGGGGTTTTCGAGGTCCCTTTCCCAGTTGACGTTCTTGAAGTGGTAACCGTTCTCGTTTGCTCCGACGATAAAGTTATCCATCGTTTTTATGTCTCTGTCAGCATAAACGGGGATATCCAGGCCGACTGGACCGATGGACCCAAAGTTTGCTCCGGTTATTTCTTTGATTTCCGCCTCGGAGGACACCATTTCTGCCTTTTTAGTTCCGAGGTGGTTGATCAATTTCATTTCCTCGATGTCGTCGTCCCCTCCGACCAGAGCCGCTACGAGTCCGTCGTCGGTTCTATAAATGAAGGTCTTGACTATCTTCTTTTCGGGAACTTCCAGGTAATCGGCTACGGCTTCGACAGTTTCCTTGTTCGGTGTGGCGACCTTTTCCATCTCTTTACTGGCAGCACTCGCGTCGTCGGTAGAAGTTGAGTATTCGGCTATCTCGACGTTTGATGCGTAACCGCAGTCGTCGCAGAGGGCGATTTCCTCGCCGCCTTCGTCAGCAAGTGCCATAAATTCCTGAGAGTAACTACCTCCCATCAAGCCGGTCGGTGCATCGACAGCAACCCAGTCCAGCCCGAGCCTATCAAAAGTCCTGGCGTAGGCATCGTACATCTCCTGGTAGGTTTGGTCCAGGCTACTCTGGGACTCGTGGAAACTGTAGGCATCCTTCATCAGGAACTCGCGTGAGCGCATGACTCCGTGCCTTGGTCTTATTTCGTCGCGGAACTTGTCGTTTATCTGGTAGAGAACCAGCGGCAGGTCCTTGTAAGAATTCAGTTCGTTCCGAACGAGATCGGTGATGATTTCTTCGTGAGTCGGTCCCAGCGCGAACTCCTGCTCCTTTCTGTCAGCCAGTTTAAACATCTCCGGCCCGAAATCGGCCCAGCGACCGCTTTCCCGCCAGAGCTCTGCCGGCTGAACTATGGGCAGCTTGATTTCCTGGGCCCCCGCCCGGTTCATTTCCTGCCTTACTACCTCTTCAATATTTTTTAGTACCTTAAAGCCGAGAGGCAGGTAACTGTAAATTCCAGCCGTAACTTTCCTGATTAGTCCTGCTTTGAGCATCAACTTGTGACTTTCCAGTTCGGCATCCGCAGGGGTTTCCTTTAAAGTTGGAAGGTAGTACTCGCTTAGTTTCATCTGGTGATAGTCCTCCGTATTTTTTATAGCAATTTTTATAGCAATGCGCCGAGCAGGTCTATCCGCTGGACTATTCCGGCAAGCATTCCGTCCTCGTCCACCACGGGGACCCTGTTTAACTCGTTTCTGATAATCAAATCGGCCACGTGTATGTCTTCTTCTTCCTCGTCCACTGTAATTACCTCCTCCACCATGTACTCTTCCACGTGGTCCCCTTTGATTTCCTCCAATCTACGGGATAGCTGGTTTATGTCCGGAAGGTAGGAAGCAGTTCTCAGCATTTCGAAGTAATTGGGTAAAGCAGCCTGAATGATGTCCCGCTCCGAAATAAACCCGACGACTACCCCTTTTTCATCTACAACGGGAACGCCGGAGAGTTCGCTCTTCTCCAGAAGAAATATCAATGCCTTCAGGGATTGATTTGCTCTGACGGCCGTCAAATCCTTCGTCATGATGTCTTTAACTTTCATTGATATCGTCACCCATTTCTTTCAGGGAAATCTGCTCCAGCTGGGCCTGAACCAGCGAGGCGTCCCTCGGAATTTTCTCGTATACTTCCACGCTTGCCATTCCCGCTGCGAGGCCGTATCTGACGGCTTCCGGTACTGACTTGCCCTCCTCCAGCTGGTGGATAATCCCTCCGATGAGACAATCTCCTGCCCCGACACGGTTTCTCACTACCAGCTCTTCCCGGTTGGCTTCTATATCCCAGTTCTTTTCCTTGCTGACTAATATGTCACCCGTAAGTCCGTGTGAGAGGAGGACGTACTTGGTACCGTAATCGAGGATCTTCTTTCCCACCTTTATTATCGAACGGCTGTTGGTCAGCTCTTCCCCCATGACCTTCTTTTGTTCCCGGATGTCGGGTTTTATCAGGAAAGGACCCGCTTTGGCCGCCGGGCCGACGTACTCTCCCCCGGTATTTACTATGGTCCGAATGTCCCGCTTTTTCGCCATCTTGACCAGCTTGTTATATATCTCCTTCGGAACTCCTGGCGGGATGCTTCCAGAGAGCACGACGCAGGAAACTCGATGGAGCATCGTCTCGTACTGTTCGAGGAACTGATTCAGAGCTCGCTCGGATATTTCCGGGCCGGCGCTGTTAACTTCAATTGGGTTGCCTTCCTCGCCCTTCCTCAGAATTGCCACGTTGCTTCTGGTCTCTTCGTTTATCCAGGTTAAGTTGGTCGTAGCTCCCGCTTCCCTCAGCGACCTCTTTATGGCCCGTCCGGTGTGACCGCCGATAAGTCCCATTGCGATATTTTCTATCCCTACGCTTGACAGGTAAAGTGATACGTTAACTCCTTTACCTCCAGCACTCGAGTGGGTCCTGTAAGCTCGGGAAAGCTGTGTTTCGCCCTGCTGTTCGATCTCTTTAACCCAGTAAATCAGGTCGTAAGCTGGATTTAAAGTGATTGTTAGAATCATAGAGATTCCTCCCCCGCAGGTGTAACTAACCTGCCGTGATCAGTGGACTCGAGCTTGACTTCTTTAAATTCGCCGATCATTTCTCTGGACCCGGGGAAAGTGATCGTCTCCCCGAACTCGTTCTTTCCGTAAACCGCACCATCCTCTCTGGCTTCCCCTTCGACCAGGACTTCCGTAGTCCTGCCGATGAAACGAGAGTCACGTTTTTCGGAATTTTCCTTCTGCCGTTCCAGTACCAGCTGTAACCTCCTTTTCTTTTCTTCTTCTGACACGTGATCTTCCATTTTTGCACTTCTGGTGTTGGGGCGAGGGGAAAACTGTGCCGCGTAAACCGAACCGAACTTGACCCTGTCGATAACCTCCAGCGTCCTGCGGAAATCCTCCTTGGTTTCCCCCGGGTGTCCGACGATTATGTCAGTAGTAATGTTGATATCCTGATCCATTGACCGGGCTGCCTCCACTTTTTCCAGGTACTCCTCCCTCGTATATTCCCGGTTCATAATCCTTAGAACTCTATCGGAACCGGACTGAAGTGGCAGATGTAATTGTCGAACCACGTTCGGATTCTCGTGCATGGCGGTCAAAGTGGCTTCGTCCAGGTCCTTCGGGTGTGGCGTGGTAAAACTTATTCGAGGTATTCCGGTTTTTGCAACTTCGTTTAACAACCAGGCAAAGTTTACACGGTGGTCATCAATATCCTGTCCAAAAGCGTTTACGTTTTGCCCGAGCAATTGAACCTCTTTGTAACCTTCGTTTTCAAGTTCCTCTACTTCCGAAATGATTTCCCCGGGTGGTCTGCTCCGGAGCGGACCCCGGACCTGGGGAACTATGCAGTAGGAGCACGCGTTTGAGCAACCCTCCGCTATGGTTACCCAGGCGAAGTAATCGGATTTTCTCAGGACCGGCAGGTTCTCAAAACCTTCGGGGCGGGGAACTGACGAGTGTTGACCGTTTAATCTGGCCTGTTCTGCCAGTTCAGGGATCTCACCGAGGTTGGAAGTGCCAAATACGAAATCAATCCCTCCTGACTTTTCGAACAGGTCCCTGCCGAGGTGCTGCGCCATGCAGCCACCAACTCCGAGCAGACTGTCCTCCTTTCTCTCGTCCTTTATCTGCCCGACCCTGCCGCGGACCTTTTCTTCCGATTTGGCCCGTACCGCGCAGGTGTTGAAGATTATCAGATCTGCTTCGCCGAGCTCTTCGACGACGTCGTATCCGTGATCCTTGAGGTTACCGGCTATTTTTTCGGACCTGTGGTAATTAAGCTGACAGCCCCAAGTTTCTATATATGCTTTTTCTGTCTCCATTTTGTTCACCTGGATATTTGCAGGGCGAGATTGAGAGTACTACCGACTAACCGTGAGTTCAAATTATTTTAAACCATAGGATTAATTAAATCCAGTCAGGGGAAACCTCCGGGGGTAGCCCGACAAAGCCCAGGAAGTTAAAGATATGACTGACACCGGGCAAGCTCGCCGGAGGTGTGCGTTGGTAATCCCGCCTTGCTCCCGTATAATTCCTCAACCAAGCCTGACGGGCTTAAAACGGAGTGAACCGTTTTGCGCAAAAGAATAATGATGATTTTGCTTATACTGGGCCTGCTGACTATCGGCCCGGGCGCCGGAGCCCGATCGGCCGAGCTAGCTAATAACTACGGGTTTGAAAAGGGTCTGCGCCTGGCACGGATTCTCGATAGGCAATTCGTCTTTTCGTTTACCTCTTCTGGCTGCCCGCACTGTCAGGATTTTAAGGATAACATACTGTCAAATCGGACGGTTAAAAATATATTGAAGGACCACTTTATCCTATCGCTGGTTTCCCTCGATAGTACAGTTGAAATCGAACTTCCGGAGCAAGGTAAGCTGACGAACGTCGAACTGGCTTCCAGTCTGGGCGTGGAAGGGACTCCGACGACTTATTTCTTTTACCCTCCAGATCCCGGCTTGAGCGGTAACGGGATAGTGAGAATACCCGGGAGCGTAGCAAAACCAGAGGACATGGTCAACCTGCTGGAAAGAGTCTTGAGCGAGTCGTTTAAGGAGGGCGAGGAGGGCAAAGGTCCCAGCTACAACTATAAGAACCCGGTAAAAGAGGTCACGAAATCCGATTTCGAGTTCCTCAAGGAGAACGTGAAGTCCTTACCGGTCGTCGCTGACCAGGTGAAGCCGTCTGCACTCCCGGAGGCAAAAGAAATTATTCTCAACCTGGGCTCCGGGGACGGGGAAAGTTACGCGAACCGTCTCCTCGAGGAAACTTCGGTAAAGAAGGTTTATCTGGTATCGGACGAATAGAGGTTCAGAACCGGATCGGAAATAGTTCGATGGTCCGGGAGTTTTTTTGGTACTGCATAAGGCACCTCTTAGCTGTACACGTGTCCGTGCACCCGAAGTGAGTTAACCTTAAAATGTTCCATCCAAATGTCGAGAAAAAAGTCTTATATCGTTACAGTATCTTTTTTATTGCTCGTTCTGGTTGCCACTACCGGCGTTGCTCCGGGTAGGTCGGTTAACACGTCGCCCGCGAGAGTTACTATAGATCCGGGACATGGTGGTTACGATCCGGGTGCAACCGTCGAAGGTGTTGCCGAGAAGAACGTCAATCTGGCAATTGCTCGGGTATTAATGGAGCTAGGAAAAGAACATCCCACCCTGGATTTCGTATTTACCCGGACTGCCGATAACTACCTTCCGTTACTCGACAGACTGGAAGTGGCGGAAAGTAAGGGGAGCGATGGCTACATATCGATTCAGGCAAACTCCTTCAGTGATCCCGGAGTTACGGGTGTGGAAACAATACTCGACCGGAGCAGACCGAGGGAGGGTAAAAGCTGGGACATGGCCGAACTGGTTCAGGATTCGGTAGTGGATAGAACGGGAGCCAGGGACAGGGGGATAAGATATCAGCGGCTTTATACCAGGTATACGGCGGTTCCGGCGGCACTCGTAGAGGTGGGCTTTCTTACCTCGCCGATCGAAAGGGAGAAGTTAATCAGCCGGTCTTACCAGGAAGAGGTTGCGAGGGGGATAATTCAGGGGCTCCTGCGTTACTTCTCCAGCAGTTGAGGTCTCGAGTTATTTTTTCTTCCACCCGGGGAGAGGCAACACCGGTTTTCCCCAAAGGAAATTCTACCATAAGCCTGTCCTAATGCGGGAATAATGGTAATTGTACGGGGGTAATGATCTGGAGTGTTATAACCAGCCCGGCGATTACTGTCGTAATCAACGTGGTTAAAGTTCCGTACTTCAGCCAGTATTTCATCGAGATGGGTTCCTCGTGGTCCTCACTGATCTTAACTATCATTACGTTCGCGGAAGAACCTATGTAGGTCGCGTTACCGCCAAAGCCGGCGCCAAATGCCAGCGCCCACCAGAGAATGTCCGAACTTCCGGTCAATTCGGTTGACAGAGTGGCAACGATCGGGAGCATGGCGGCGGTAAACGGGATGTTGTCGACCAGTCCGGACCCGAGAGCAGAGAGGAAAAGTATGGCCAGGGCCGAGAAAAGCAGGTTACCGCTGGTCACGTGGAGCACGCCCTGTGATATCTTAGTCAATAATCCGGTGTTTACTACTCCGTGGACGACGACGAAAAGGCCGGCAAAGAACAGTAAAGTCGTCCACTCGACGCGATCGAGCAATTCGTCCATGTCGGGCCTCGTCATCAGGAGAATCAGAGTAGCCCCGGAGAGCGCTACCGTGGCCGGCGTTATTGCCACCACGCTGTGGAGGACGAAGAGAACGATTATAAAACTCAGACCGAATAATCCCTTTTTGAGCAGGGTCCAGTTTGCTACTTCCTGAGTTGCCTTCCTGTCCATTATTCCGGCCAGTGCCTCTTCGTTTATCTTGTCGTTTTCTTCTTCCGCCTTCTCGGCAAAGGCTATCTTGAACAGGATCACGGATACGAGAGTACAGATGAGGACGGTCGGAGCAAGGTTGTAGATGTAATCCAGGTACTGAAAACCCCCGGCGCTGGAGATCATTATGTTGGGCGGGTCACCGACCAGCGTCGCGACGCCGCCAACGTTCGAGAACAGGGCCTGGGTCAGCAGAATTGGTTTTGGGTCAATACCGAGAACCGCGCTGATTGACATGGAGATTGGGGCAACGAGCAGTATCGTGGTTACGTTATCAATTGTCGTTGACATTATCGCGGCGAGAAATCCGAACAAAAGGATCATTCGGAAGTAGTCCCCGCGGGCAAGTTTGGCCGCCCATATTGCCAGCGTCTCAAATAGCCCGGAGTCCTTCAGGACTCCGACGACCATCATCATTCCAAGGAGGAGGCCTATAGTATTCCAGTCTATGGCCTCGGTTATGACCTCCGTTTCCGTGTAGAAGCCAAAGTAAAGACCGGTTACAACCATGAGGACGGCACCGGAGATGGCTGCCAGAGACCTTTCTACTTTGTCGGTGAGGATTGCCACGTAGGTGCCAAGAAAGATGACCGTTGAAAATATAAGCTCTAAAGACACGGGTTTCTCCTAAGGATTCACATCAGTCCCAACCTCATCCCGAAGAAGAGAAACAGGCTTGCAAGAGTCAGGTTGACCAGCGTTAAAGGCAGTCCAACTTTTATCCACTCCGCAAACGTTATCGGGGTTTCGGTTCTTTCGCTCAGGGATACGGATATCACGTTTGCCGAGGAGCCTACCGGGGAACTGATTCCACCAAGAACGGCCCCCAGAGCCAGCGCCCACCAGTAAGAATTCAGATGGATACCGTGGATACTCCCCAGGCTATGTATGACCGGAATTAGGGCAATAGTAAGCGGAACATTGTCTATTATGCCGGATAGAACTCCGGCAAGCCAAATTAAGGCGACCGGGGCGAGAACGGGATAGTGTTCGGCCACCTGGCCGAACCTGAGCGCTATTTGCTGGATCATACCCGTTTGTTCCAGACCGCCCACGAGAACGAAAAGCGAAGAATAGAAAAAGAGCACGCTCCACTCTACGTCCGAGAGGGTCTCCTTCACGTCCGGCCTTATCAGGGTAAGGGCAAGTACCGCACCGATAAAAGCTACGGTCGGTGGTTCGAGTCCGATGAAACCATGAATCAGGTAAAGGCCAATTACGATAATTATTACGGCAACTGCTCTACGAAAGTCGCTCCAGTTTTCGACCGTCCGACTGGGATCCATTTCTTCCAGGGCCTCTCGCTGATTCGCCTCCTCCGGTAGTTTTTCCTTGAACTTAAACCAGAAATAAATTATCGACACGAACCAGACCGTTAGCGCTATCGGACCTAGGTGAGCGATAAATTGGTTGAATCCGAGGTCCGCTGCCGACCCTATCATTATATTTGGCGGGGCGCCAATGAGCGTGGATAATCCGCCGACTATCGAGAGCATCGACTCGGAGATCAGAAAGGGAATCGGTGACAGACCGAGTAAATCGGTGATGGAAAGCGTTGTCGGTGCCACCAGAACCATTGTGGTCACGTTGTCCATAAATGCAGAAGCGACTGCAGTAAATGCTCCGAGGCCGACCAGGAGAAGCCAGATTTTACCTCTTGTTTTCTTGGCTATATAGATAGCCATGTACTCGATCAGGCCGGTCCGCTCGACGGTCCCCACCATGACCATCATTCCGAGCACCAGGGCAATGGTATCGAAGTCAATTGCCAGAAAGGCCTCGTGCTGAGAATAGAAACCAAGTACTATACCGGCCAGCAAGACCGAGACAGCACCAGCCAGAGTAACTATAGTGCGGTCAATTCTTTCGGTAAATAAAACGGCATATGTTAGTATGAAAATTATAAGCGCAATGATCCAGTTCATGTAAACCATAATAACTATATAGGTCGACTAAATCAACAAAAGAAAGAGGGGTAATGAAGGAGGATATTCCGTTTAAATACGGGTTCCGCGATCCTTGTCCCAGTTCAGCTTATTCCTTACTGTTTCGAAGAAATTGCCCTGACCTTCTGGAATTATCATGAGCGTCGGTGTGTCCGATCGGGTCATGATTGCGGATTGTTCTGGTTCCAGTTCACCAATTCGTTTGCCGTCTACTTCTACTACCGCCGGGGTATTTGTCTTCACTCTAATTTCGGTATCGTCAGAGCAAATTATCGGCCTGAGCCCCAGTTTATGAACGTTAAGCGGGGTAATGCTAAAAGCCGAGGTATTCCGCGTAATCAGTGGCCCGCCGCAGGAGAGCGAGTAGGCGGTAGAGCCCGTCGGGGTGGAGACGATCAACCCATCCCCGGGGTAGGTGGCTACTTTCCTGGAATCCAGAAATAAGTCCAGGTCCGCCAGGCCGGGATTTTCGCCCCTGGAAACGACCACTTCGTTCAGTGCGGTAAACTCTTCTGGGTTCGTGCTATTGAACTTGCACTTTAACCGTGCCAGTTCTTTGACGGTAAATCTTCCCTTGATGATACCCTCGAGACCGCTTTTCAGTTCAGAAGAGTTCAATCCGGATAGAAAACCGAGCTTGCCCAGATTTATCCCGAGAATTGGAACGAGGTACGGGGCAATCATATCCGCTGCCTTCAGGAAGGTGCCGTCACCTCCCAGGCTGAGCAGTATGGTCTCAGTACCTTTTTCGCCAAGTGTCTGACTGATATCTTCCCGCTCAAAGACCTCCTGGAGCCCGATATCGTTCTCTTTCGCCCAGCTGGCTATTGTCTTCCTGACCTCATCGACCTTCTCACTGTCCTTGCCCTGGAAAAGCAACAGCTTGACTTCTTTGTCTTCTGTGTCTGTCATCGGGATAGTTCAGCTCCTGTCCTCGTAGTTCCACCTGCAAAAGACTCTCTCTATTAAGTCAATTATCAGGTATAGCCCCAGTCCGAGTATGGCAAAGGCAAGTATGCCGGCGAATACGTCCGAATAGGCAAAAACCTTCCAGGAGTTATCTATGTAATAACCGAGACCCTGGTTGGTGTAGGATAGTTCGGCGAGGTATAAGGCGGCGATTCCTAGACCGATGCTTATCCTGACGCTGCTCAAAATGTTTGGGAGGGTGGCAGGAATAACGACGTGTCGGTATATCTGAAACCTGTTTCCACCGGAACTCTGTACGGCTTTTATCCACCTGGGGGATATATTCTTTGCGGCATCCCGCGCGCTGATCATCACCTGGAATATCGTAACCAGGAATATGAATATCACCCGGGATAGGTCGCCGAGCCCGAAGATAATCAGAATGACCGGCAAGAATACTATTTTTGGTATCGGGTAAAGCAAATATAAAACGGGAGAGACGTACTCGTTCACTGATTCTTCAAAGCCGATTACTAAACCGACGGTGGATCCAAAAAAAATGGCAAATCCCAGGGCGACGACGAGGCGATAGCCACTCCTGAGGAAGTTCGGCCAGATGTCCCCCCAGTGATTGATCAGAGTCGAAAAAGCATTTAATGGTCCGGGTAATACTGAGCTCTTTGGTCCGGTAAGCAGCAGGCCGACCAGCCAGCTCCCAAACCACCACATGAGTAAAATGATGGTAAAACTGACCACGTAACGGATAATACCTTTCTTCATGGAAGTTCCTGCCTCGTTTTTCGCACGGTATCGTAGAACTCCTCGCTGCCGCGAAACTCCACTTTCCCGGCACCGTGGTTCTCTATTAAGCACTTTAGAGTGGCTGGTACCTGAGATAAAACCGCGATGTTCTGGCCGAGAAAAGCGACCTCCTCCATGTCGTGGGTTACCGTTACCATGGTCAAGTCCCTTTCCTGCCACAGAGTCAGCATCTTGTTCTGCAGTTCCTCCCTGGTAAATTCGTCCAGAGAAACCAGCGGCTCATCCATCAACAGGACCCGGGGATCCACCGCCAGAGCCCGGGCTAGCCCGAGCTTTCTCTTCTGCCCTCCGGAAAGCTGCGAAGGGAAACCGTCCTTATAGTCGTAGAGGTCGAGTTCGTCCAGCAGGTCCTCGACGTTGGAATAGTCCCCGCTGCGACCGAGATCCAGACCTAGGCTTGCGTTTTCTCGAACGGTTTTCCAGGGCAGGAGTCCGATGTTTTGCAGGATAAGGGCGACTTTGTCTTCAGGTACCCCCAGACGCAATTCTCCGGTGTAGTTATCGTGAAGTCCGGCGAGGGTATGAAGCAGGGTGGTCTTACCGCAGCCGTTTGGTCCGATGACCCCAAGGCTCGAGTTGTCATCTATTGAAAGGTTCAGATTCGATATAACCTTTTTTTCTTCGTTGTCACCGTATCGTACGTCCAGATTTGAAATCCTGATCATTATTTTGAGCTGGAGAGTACTGAAGGGTGCCCCCCGAAAACGCTGTCAAAATCGACCCTGCTGGACAGGTAACCTTTAGCGATAGTCCAGTTAAGGACGGATTCGTAAATTGATTCTTCAAGGGGCTTCGGTGCTGAGAAATCGGGGACCTCAAACAGGTTGGCAAATTCTTCAGTTAGCTCGGCCCCTTCGATGGCCTTCTTCAGGCTCGGGAACGTTCCGGTAATGATGTCGGTAGTCAGGCCGAGTAATTGCAGGTTATTGCTATTGTTCGTGTCATCTATAGCTTCACCCCAGCTTTCGTAAAATTTGTCGACCAGTTCCGGAGAACGATTCAGGAAATTTTGGTTAAAAACGAATACGAAAGGTGGTTTGACGATACTATCGTAAGTTTCTATTAAGTTGGCCTGATAGCCCTCGAACTGGGGGTTGTCAAGAGCCAGTGTCAAAAGCGGCTCCGGGAGAACTGCGGAAATATAGTTCCCGTTCAGCAGTCCGGTCATCCTGGATATTAGGTCTTCTCCGTCCAGGTAATAGCTCGAATCATTGACTTCCAGTCCGCTGGACTCGATCAACTTGTCCGTAGAGTAATGCTCGTCCCTCCTTTTTGAAAGAACGATCGACTTTTTCCCGGACTTGTCGAGCCAGTTTTCGATTAAGTCGCCAATCGAGCTAATGTCGTAGAGGTTGCTCGTCAGTAAGCCGTAGTACCTCTCCATTTCATTGGGGTCGAAAGCCGTTGAAAGGACCTTTAAGTTACCTGTGCCTTTTACTCCGTATATCGCACTGGCAAGATCAGTTATGCTGCAATCCGCTTTCCCCCCACTCACGAGCCTTGCGGCATCGCTGGGGCTTTTTGAAGGAATCAGCGATACTCCTAATCCATTGCTTGAAAACGTGCTTGATTCCGATTCGCTCAGAAAAAACGAGTCCTGGGTCCCTTTGACCAGCGGCAGCGCGGCCATTGTCGGGGGGTAAGCTATCCTGATTTTGCCACTACCGTTCTTCTCGGACTGGGAAAAGCCCAGACTCCTGGATACGGTGGCGAGAGCAGCTGCTCCAGTTAATTCTAGAAAGTTCCTTCTGGTTAATTTCATATTTTCTTTTCCCGAAAGGTAAAAAACTACCTTTGTTATTGGTTTTTGTTAAATAAGGCAAATGAATTATAGCTGAGGGTTGATCGGCCTTCAATTACGTAAGCCGAACTTGAGAGTCCATTATATTAGACGGGTTGATCCCTAATCAAGATCCTGCCACTTTCCGCGGATCCGAGTGATCTTTTGTGCTGGAATCACTGAGCGGGTTGAGAGTATTAGCTGGTGCTGGTTGAACATCTATCTCGGAAACCTTTTAACGGTTACAGCGTTATTATCCCGGCCGGAAGTATTTTAGGTTTTCAAGGGTTAATTTCATGCTGAATTCGTGATTTAAGCCCTACTCAGTCTTGAAAATCCCCCCACAACCCACTATATTTTCTAGCGCATCATGACGAAGTAGTTGTTCTTTGACAGACGGGTGAGGTTAATTGGCATCCTGTAGTAAGTAGTAAGGATTGACAAGGGCAGATGGTGGACGCCTAGGCAACGGAAGGCGATGAAGGACGTGGCCGGCTGCGATAATCCTCGGAAAGCTGCCAAGCAAGCATTGACCCGAGGGTCTCCGAATGGGGCAACCCACCTGGTAAAATACCAGGTATTTAGTACCCGAATTAAAGTAAGGTACTAAAGGCGAACCCGGCGAAGTGAAACATCTCAGTAGCCGGAGGAAAAGAAAGAAGAATCGATTCCCCAAGTAGCGGCGAGCGGACGGGGAACAGCCCAAACCATCGGGCACGTCCCGATGGGGTTTCGGGAAGACCCACTAAAGGATGACCTCTTCTAGAGGAACCGTACTGGAAAGGCGGCCGAAGCGGGTGATAGCCCCGTACTCGAAGGAAGAAGTCTCCCGGGTCTTGCCCAGAGTAGCCTCGGACACGTGTAACCCGGGGCCAACTCGGGAGGACCACCTCCCAAGGCTAAATACTAATCGTTGACCGATAGTGGACCAGTACCGTGAGGGAACGGTGAAAAGAACCCCGGAAGGGGAGTGAAATAGAACCCG
>CAZNVA010000013.1:0-16135 GCA_964576335.1 uncultured Thermotogae bacterium
TCATATTCGGTTGAAAGCTTACCCAATACAGCCGCTGGCTTCAATTGTGGTACTGAAACCACCTGAGTGCTTGAACGAGCGCGGGTTTCGGATAAAAATAGATTGTCATGAAATCTCATCCCGGGTTCTTAAAGGGAACTGTTCTGGTTTTACTGTTTACCCTCTCCTTCACCGCGGCGGAAGCTCTATCGGGCGAGCCAGCGGTTACGCCTCTGCTGGATACACCGGAGAACCGCGTCTACTATAACCGCCTGATCGGGGCAGTGCGATCGGCGGAGGAATCGATAAGCGTGCTGATGTCCACTGCGGAAAATTATCCCAAACACCCGGGAGGTATTCAGAGTGACCTGTTTGATGCCCTCGGGTCGGCTGCTGATCGGGGCGTAATGGTTCGAGTTTTGCTGGACGAAAGCGATTTTTCCAGCAGTATAACGGAGACGAATAAGGAGACGGCGAAGGTGCTGAGGGATCACGGGTTGAGAGTTAAGCTGGACGATCCCGAAGTAACGACTCACGCAAAGTTGATCGTCGTCGACGAGCGAGTCACGATCGTCGGTTCCAGCAACTGGAATTACCCTTCTTATACGGATACTTACCAGAGCAACGTCGCATTGACATCAGAAGAAGTTGGTGGCTTTTACAGCAGGGTGTTTGAAGCAGTTTGGGTCGGAGAATCACTGGAAAAAATAAAATTGCCGGATTTATCCACTGGTGAGACGATAGTTCCTCTCGTAAGCACTGGAGATAATCGCTCCTACTTTAGCGTGGCAAAGGAGATGATCGAAAGGGCGCAGGAATCGATAAACCTGGTGGTTTTCAAGATAACCAGGTATCCGGAGTTCCGGAACAGCAAATCCAACAAGTTGCTACGAGCGCTTGTTCAAGCTAATGAAAGGGGTGTTGAACTAAAGCTTATTCTCGACGTCAATACGTGGTCGGACGACGTAAACCGGTCCAACAGGGAGACGGCACTCTGGCTACTGGGTCAGGGGGTCGAAAAAGTTAGCTTCGATAGCCTTAATTCTACGACCCACAGCAAAGTGTTAATCGTCGACGGGGACTCGGTGCTGCTTGGTTCGACCAACTGGTCCTACTATTCACTCGCGAAGAACCTGGAAACGGATATCCTCATTCGGGACGCTCCGGAAGTCGGTCGTGTTTACCGGAGGTACTTCGCAGAACTCTGGAGAAAGGCGGAGGTGCCGAGTCGGGAGGAGTTAAGCGGTAACCTTGCCGGAGACTAAACGGCCAATTATATTGGTTCCCCCTTCAGGTGAAGTGCCATTATTTCTTTGACGGTGGAAAAGCTGATTTTTGCTCCTCCGGTAAAAGGAACGTCCAGCCCCCTTACCCAGAGGCTGATGGCTTTTTCCGATTGTGACGAGCTGATGTAATTGTTCAAGCTGAGGTCGAGTTTACCTTTTTCGACGTTCCAGCGGGAAATAACCACTCTGGGAGGTAATTTCCTGACGGTTTCAGCGGAACCATCGCCCCGAAGCGAGATGGTCTTCTTCGACCAGCCTTCTTCGATTTTACCCTCCAGTAAGATCTCTTTGTCACCGAAGTTTAAGGGGACTTTCACACGGTAACTAATCGTAAAGTTCTCGCCGGGGTAAATCGGTCTTTTTACTATCCACCTTTCAGTATCCGGTTTAAAAACGATATTCTCCTTGCTCTCCGGAACTACCTCCCAGCTTTCCGGCAGTTTTTCGTCGAGACCAAGACCCATGAGAGTCCTGTTGCCGGGGGAGATGTTTACGGTAACGTGAAACTTCGTACTTCCACTTTCCCGGTCGGTCCAGGGGTTGTCCGGGTGAAGTAGTATCCGGTCTTCGGGTAAGCCGGTATCAATGGAGCGGGTTACCTCTAATTCCGGGGCAGCGGGTCTGGAGATTTCTTCCGAAACTTCCGCCCCTTTTTGATTGTAGAGGACTACTTGTTTGATTAACTCGAAATCCACCTGCCGACCGCCGAGAGGGGGGAGCTCTTCCCCCAGCTTCCAGGCTCGCAGAGCCGCATTGAGCTGGCTGTCCGAGATCGTCCCTTCTAGTTCGAAGTTGACATCCCGGGTTTCCGGATCGTAATGAGCCAGGGCGGTCAACGGGCTCACCGATGAGGCAACGCTCAACCGAGAATCCCCGGTTACAACACGCGAGAATTCGGGAGAGGCACTGCTGACTTTGCCGGAGATGTTTATAGTGCTCCCCGGGTTGATAGCGCTTTCCCCCGAAGGGGGTAGGAGCGTATAACTAATTTGAGTGCTCTCGCCCGGCTCAAATTTGCGGTTCAGCAGCCATTGATTTGTCGATGGTTTCCAGGTGACTCCCTCCTTTCCCTGAAATCTAACCTCCCAGTCTTCCGGCAGGTTTTCTTCCAGCCCGATACCCGATAGTTCCCCTCGCGCCAGGATCCTGATTTTTACGTTGACCCCGTCTCCCGGCAGAACTTTGTCGCTAGAAAAGTGCCTTGACGCCTTTATCGGGGCCCCGGTCACTTTTACCGTCTTACTTCTTACCGATCTATTCCCGAACTCCGTGGTGATCCGCAAATTGACCTGGTGAATACCGGTTTCTGTAAAAGTATGCTTCCCGGTAGGGTCTTGCGAAACAAAGGAGTAAAACCCGTCCCCGTCAAAATCCCAGCTGTATTGGCTTACCCTGTTACCGCTGGTGTTGGATAGTGAGGCATCGAACTCTACTGATTTACCTTTTCTCACTACCTGCTGACAGGTAAATCGGGCTTCCGGGTTCCTGTTCCTCGCTACCCCGCTCAGAAGTACTTTTGCTCCCGGGTCTAGTTCCAGTTCTTCCGGAGAGGGGAGGCTGCCCGAAACCACTGCTGCACCGTTTAAGTTTTCCACTGGCTGGAATTCGATTTCCAGCTCGAACGAATCGGTAAGTCCGGCGATAACGACTCCATCGGCGTCCGAAGAATCCCACTCCCAGTGAAAACGAGCGTCCGGGGGAGAAAAGCTGTAATTTGCTGCAGCTCCGTCAAAGAAAGACACGTGTGAATTCCGGGGCAATCCCTTGATTTTCAGTTCGGCCTCTCCGTCGGAAGAGGAGGCGGAATCGCCCACGGTAATTATCAAAGAAGTCTCTCCGGAAGGTGATTTATATGGAATTAAGACGAACGAACCTTCTTTTTCCAGACCGGTATTTGGACTTCCATCGTAGAAATTGAAGAAATCCCGAACACCGATGGGACCACGGAAAGGCGGTATACTGGCGGTGCTTCTCCCGCGCTCGGTAACCTCCTCGACGATTAGCCTGTCAAGTTGCTGACCGCGGGCCCGAGGAGACCCCAGAAGAGCTGTGGTTAAAACCAGTAAGACCAATAGCGAGTATGGAAGTATACTGTCAGTAATTTGTTTCACTTTCGTCCCCCGTTGGATACCTTGCGAGTTTTTTGGTATCAATCTAGTTTACAGAAAAGGTTTGCGCAGCTTCAAGCGATTTTCGATTCGATTGGGGCATTCCTGTGAAAAAGAAATCAAGATTTTGGTAAAATTTATACGTTTCAATAACTTCCCGGTTAAATTCAAACCGGGTAATATGCTTAAGTATTTCGCCCTGGCATTCCCTAATGTATATTGTTATAATTTTTCTATATCGATATACATAATAGAAACATAAAACTATTTTTTTTGACTAATATCGACAAACGCAAGAGGTGAATGAACGTGTACAGTCGTAAGGTCCAGATAACCGGCGGATCCACTTTTATGGTCACGCTACCTAAGGCGTGGGCCGAGGGCATCGGCCTGGAGCCGGGGACGGAAGTCAACATGGTTAGCATTAAACCAAATACTATGGTAATGCAGCCCCAGACCCGGCTGGAAAAAGAAGACAAGGTCGGCGAACTGGCTATAGGAGAAAAACAAGGTGATGCCCTCACCCGAAGTATAATTTCTCTCTATATAGCTGGTTACGAGGTAATAAAAATCGAGGGTGAGCAAATAACTTCTGAACAGCGGGGCACGATAAGAAGGACTACCCAATCGCTGATCGGACCGGAAATCGTGGAGGAATCTTCAAACCAGATAATAATCAGGAACCTCTCTGACCTCTCGGAGCTATCGATCAACGAGACGCTTTCCCGCATCTATCAGATTTCTCGAACCATGTTCGAGGATACGATAGAGGCCATGCTCGAGGATAATCTGGAGCTAGCCCGGGACGTTAAGGACAGGGACGATGACGTGGATAGGCTTTACCTGGCTCTTTCCCGGAGGTTCAGAGTCATGCTCTATACGATAGTGGAAAGAAATGGGAAGGAAGTAAACAGGGCTCGGTACTTTGACTACCAGACGGCTGCAAAGCAGCTGGAGAGAATTGCGGACCACGCAAAGAAAATTGCGGGAATAACGCCCGAGCTTCAGGGTGGGCTACCCGACGAGGTCGAGGAAGCCTTTAAGGAAACCTCGGTAGACGCTCTCGCAATAGTTGATAAATCGGTCAAGTCACTTACCGACCGGGATATCGAACTCGCGAACGAAGCGCTCTCGCAGGGGAACGATATCGAAGAAAAACTGATAGATCTTGATAAGGGTTTGAGAAACCTTGAACCCCAAACCGCCCAGTCGCTGGGGATAGTTTCCGATAGTATCGATAGGGTTAAGGAGTACGGAAACAACATAGCCGAAACCGCTCTGAACTCTTCCTGTCCTCTGCCGGGGGAAGGTTCCAACTGGGGAGCCTAATTCATTAGGTATAGCGCCTGTTGCAACTTTCGGTTGGCGTATCTTAACGTTAGTTAACCCTAATTACATACATGGAGGTAAATACATGAACGAAGAAGAAAGAGACCGTGAGGATAGAGAAGAAGAGAGCAGTGAAGAATCAGAGGAAAAAGACCTTGAATCCGCTCTGGACGAAATGCAAGGTGGAATGGGCGGAGGAATGGGTGGTCTGGGACAAATCATGAGCCAGATGGGCGGAATGGGTGGAGGAGGTATGGGTGGAAGATCAGGCCCCGATCCTCAGCTCTTGAAGTCCATTCAGGATCTCAAGAAACAGGTCGACGAACTCGAAGACAAAATAGACGAGATAAGTGATAAGCTCTAAAATACGAGTGATCTGGTGGAGATGAGCGGATTCGAACCGCCGACCTCCGCGTTGCGAACGCGGCGCTCTCCCTGCTGAGCTACATCCCCAAAATCTATTACCATTATAAGTAAAGGGGAAAACGCCCTCAAGTTCCACGATACCTTTTTCGGAAGGCGATCCCGTTGGGGTTATTGATAAAACTGGACTATAATGGTATAGTTTTGCGGGAGGGAGTAAGATGAGCGAGTTAGTTTACTTAGACAACGCTGCAACGACTCCAGTAGCTAAATCCGTTAAGGATAAAATGTCGGAGTTCTTCCGGGATAAGTACGGTAATCCCTCCAGTCTTTATTCACACGCCAACGTAGCTAAATCGGAAGGGCTGGAGGATAGCAGGGAGAGTGTCGCGGCTTCTCTTGGGGTCGAGCCGAAGGAGATAATTTTTACTTCCGGCGCGACCGAATCCGATAACCTCGCGATCAAGGGCGTCGCTTTAAACCTGGATCAGCCCGGTCACTTTATCACTTCGGAGATCGAGCACCACGCCGTTCTTCATACTTTTGAGTGGCTAGAAGAAAGGGGCCACGAAGTTACCTATCTGGAAGTGGATGGGGACGGAAAAGTGAGCCCGGACGCGCTGGAGGAGGCGCTCCGGGAAGATACGGCCCTCGTCTCCATAATGTACGCCAATAACGAAATTGGTACTATAGAACCAATTGGCGAACTGGCCGAGGTAACCAGCAAGCACGATACTCTTTTCCACACCGATGCAGTTCAGGCATTTGGCAAGTTTCCCCTGGATATCGAAAACGTGGATCTTTTGTCCGCTTCCGGGCATAAAATATACGGCCCAAAGGGAATTGGCTTCCTCTACCGCCGAAAAGGTATAAAGCTGGAACCGCTACTGCACGGCGGGGGCCACGAAAACGGTCTGCGCAGCGGGACGGAAAACGTCCCCGGTATAGTTGGGCTGGCGGAAGCAGTTGATCTCGTCTACGAGGAAATGGAAGAGGAAAGGGAAAGGCAAAAAAGCCTTCGGGACAGGCTAATCGACGAGATTCTGGAAATACCGAATACTGTGCTGAACGGACCGGCGGAAAATAGGCTGGCCAACAATGCAAACTTTAGCTTCAAGGGTATTGAGGGCGAGTCTATCATAATGAAACTGGACAACAAGGGAATAGCGGCCAGCACGGGTTCGGCCTGTTCGTCCCCCAGCCTTGAACCAAGTCACGTTCTCCTCGCTATCGGTCTCCCACTTTCACTGGCTCACGGTAGTCTCAGGATAACTCTGGGCAGGGAGACGGGAGAAGAGGACGTGGACCGTTTGCTGGAAGTACTGCCTGGCGTCGTTAAGGAACTAAGGAAAGCTTCTCCCCTGACTGATTGATTAAATAAAATGAGAGGTGTTATCGATGTACTCTGATACTGTAATGGAGCACTTTAATGAACCGCATAACCAGCGCAAGATGGAGAACCCTGACGGCGTAGGCAAAGTGGGGAATGCTCTCTGTGGAGACGTAATGTGGCTATATATAAAGGTGAAGGAGGACGAAAACGGCGACGAGATAATTGAGGATATTTCCTGGGAGACCTTTGGCTGTACCGCCGCGATAGCGACGTCTTCCATGGTTACCGACCTGGCAAAGGGAGAGAAGGTAGATGAGGCAATCGAGATAACCAACGAGCAGGTCGCCGAGGAACTTGATGGTCTGCCACCGGTGAAGATGCACTGTTCCAACCTTGCTTCGGACGGGTTGGTCGAGGCCATCTATGATTATCTCGATTCCAATGATAGGAATATACCCGAGGAACTTGAAAAACGCCACCAGAACATAGAAAAACATATGGAAGAAGTAGAAGAGGAATACGGCGACTACGTCGAAATGGAAGAAGAGATGCACAGTTCTGGCTAAGGGCCTGTCCTTAATTCACAAGCCCAGTGAACCAAAAAATAAGGAGGAGTATGGACCTGGTATTTTCCGAGGAAGCACTGCAATACCGCTCAGCTGGCCACCCGGAGTCACCTGATAGAGTCAAGAAAGCTTATAGTTACCTGAAGGACGAATACGAAACTCTGGTCCCCGAACAAGCCGACTTTGACGACTTGCTATTAGTACACGACCGGGACTTCGTCGAAAGCGTTAAGAACGGGACCTTTTCCGACCCGGATTGTCCACAGTACGATGATCTGTTTTACTACGCGACGCTTTCGGTTGGTGGTGCTATAAAAGCACGACAAACCGAGAACCTTTCTCTCATGCGACCACCGGGCCACCATGCCGGAAAGGATTTCCTCGGTGGATTCTGCTATTTCAATAACATCGCCATAGCCGTCAGGAAGTCCGGCCTGAAGACGTTGATCGTGGACTTCGATGCCCACCATGGCAACGGGACGCAGGATATTTTCCTCGGGGACGAGAACGTGGTGTATCTATCTCTTCACCGCTCACCAGGCTTTCCCGGTACCGGGGAGGAATCCAGGCAAAACGCAATAAATCACCCGATATCGGCCAATACGGGTGACGAAAAGTACCTGGAAATCCTGGGGGAAGCGCTGGACGATATTATGGAGGAGGAAGATTTCGAGCAGGTGGCTCTATCCGCCGGCTTCGACGGGCATCAGAACGATCCTCTTGCGTCAGTGGGGCTTTCCACTTCGGCGTTCGAGGAAATCGGCAAGAAGATTAGCGATCTCGACCTCCCCGCGTTCGGCGTACTGGAGGGCGGCTACGTTGGTGAAGATCTGGGTAGAAATATCGACGCGTTCCTGCGGGGCTTCAATTCTTAGGATGTCTCCATGAAGATACTTTCTTATTCCAAAGCACTGTATTCCAGCTGGCTTTACTACAGTCCGGACAGGTTGCTTTTTGACGCGGGAGAAAGCGTTAGCAGCATAATGGGAAATAAGTCCTTTGCCATCGAAAGGGTATTTCTCTCCCACGGACATACGGATCATATAGCCGGTCTCGTTAGCCTGGTCAACATTCGAAACAACGCGATGGGGGACAAGAAAAAGCCGCTGACGATCTATTACCCCAGGAACAATTTTCACATCTCCGAGCTAATGAACTACCTGAACCGAACGAATTCCAACGTCTCCTATCCGCTGGAGTGGGTGCCGCTGGAGGGAGGAGACGAAGTTCAGGTCTACGGCGAGGAGGAGTCGAGCCGTAACCCGCGTTACGTAAAGGCCTTTTCTACGGATCACTCCAGGAGCGAGGTCTCGCTTGGCTACAACGTAATCGAAGTTAGACAGAGGCTGAAGGAAGAATACAGGGAAACTCCCCAGGAAGAAATCAAAGAGATCGCGGAGGAGGGAGGGCGCGATAAGTTGATGGAGGATTACCGCCAGAAGACCTTTACTTACGGTGGTGATTCCGTTCCGCTCGACCCGAAGAAAATCTCGGGAACCGAAGTTCTTTGTCACGATTGTACTTTTCTGGACGAGGAAGACAGAAAGATGTACAAGCATGCAACCCTCGACGAGGCAGTGGACGTGGCCGTGGAGGCTGGCGTCAGCAAAAAAATGTTAGGGCTCCACATTTCCTCCCGCTACAAGAACGACCTTGAAAAGTATAAAAAGAAGGTTCTCGAGAATAAAAACCCTTCTTTCGAACTTGAATTGGTACCGCCGGGACAGATTTATCGAGAGTACTAGTTAAAGCAATAGCAATAGCAATAGCAAGAAAGACCCTGTCTCTTTACCGATAAATCCAGACAGGAGTGTCTTAACTAGCCGGGTAGTACGTAGAAGTAAACCGCGTAAAAATGACTGACGCTGCCACCCATCACGAATAAATGCCAGATCATATGGTTGTAGGGAAGCGAGTGCCAGCCAAGGAATATCAGGCCCAGCAGGTAAATTACGCTTCCGGCCAGGACCAGGACGAACCCCATAAGTGGCAATCCGTGGTAGAGCTGGTTCATGATGAACATTGACATCGAACCCATTATTACGTAAGTGCTTGCCTCGAACTTGGGGTACTTGTTGATGTAGAAGCTCTTGAAGACTATACCACCGAAAGCAAACCCCCAGACCAGGGAAAACATTACCCACCCGGTAATCGGCTTCAGCGTAATCATTAACAGGGGGGTAAACGTACCCGCAACCAGCAGGTATATGGATCCATGGTCCACGAATTGCATTATTCGTTTCATTTTTTTACCGGAGAAGCTGTGATAGAGCGTTGAAGAGAGATGAGCCAGGATCATCGTCGATCCAAATATGATCACGCTCGTCAACCGCAAGTTGCCCCGGAGGGGAAGGGTACGCAGAATCATCAAAATCAAACCAACTACGCTTAAAGCCGTGCCGAGCCCGTGGGAAACGCTGTTGGCAATTTCTTCCCGCCTGGTATGCGTCAGTCTCAATTCAGTATCATTTTCCGAAACGTCTTTCCGGAGCATGTTTTACAGTTTTTGGCTTAGCTTTTCTATCATATCTTCGACCATTTCGTCAAGACCGTAATCCGGTTGCCAGCCCCATTCCTCCCGGGCCGGAGTGTCGTCCATCGAATTGGGCCAGGAATCCGCTATCTCCTGTCGTTCGTCCGGTTTGAACTCGTAGGTAAAGTTCGGGATGTGGTTTTCGATTTTACGAGCCAGCTCTCCTGCGGTAGGACTTAGAGAAGAAACGTTAAAGTCGCAGTGATGCTTCAGGTTCGAAAGGTCCGCTTCCGCCAGGTCGATTAACGATTTTACACAGTCCGGCATGTACATCAGGGGCAGGGCTGTATCCTCACGGACGAAGAAGGTATAGTGCCCCTCTTCTATTGCCTTATAGAAGGCCTCGACAGCGTAGTCCGTCGTGCCGCCACCGGGGAGAGTCTTGGAGCTAACTATTCCCGGTAGCCTGAGCCCGCGAACGTCCAGTCCGAACTTGTTGAAATAATAGTTTCCCAGAAGTTCGTCAGTTACCTTGGTTACCCCGTACATCGACGTCGGGCGGAGTACTGTCTCGTTTGGTGTATTCTCGTCCGGAACCTCGGGTCCAAAGACCCCGATTGAACTGGGAATTATTATCCTGTTCAGCTGGTACTCCAGACCGAGCTGGAGCAGGTTGAAAAAGCCGAGAACGTTTACCCGGAAAGCCTCCTCTGGGTTTTCTTCCCCTTTTGCGGAAAGGATCGCGGCCAGATTGAAAACGGAATCGATGTCGTATTTTTTGATTACGTTTTCCATGGCCTCCTTGTTCATCACGTTTACTTCCTCAAGTGGTCCCCGGTTCAGGTCGTTAGAAGGTTTTTGGGTAAGGTAAGTTCCAACAACCGAATCCTCGCCGTATTTTTCTCTCAGTGCTGGTACGAGTTCGGAGCCAATCTGTCCTGTAGCTCCGATTACGAGTATCTTCTGCATATCTTCGGCCATTCTTCTCCCTCCTTTTTTCAATTATAGAAGTATGTTTCGAAAAGGACAACGGAACGGGGAAAGAATAAAGGGACTTTCGTTCTAGTTGACCCCTTTAACTACCTTCGTTATCCTTGTTGGGATGAAGATATCCCATATTTGAGGTGAAACCATGCCGCTTAAAAAAATGAACGAAACGCTCGAGGAGAAACTGGACGAACTAAAAAGAAAGGGTACTCTGAAGGGAGAAGAGCTCGTAATACAAGGGGTGGAAAGATCCGAAGACGGTAACGCCCCGCGCTATCGGATAGCCGGCGAAGAGGGCGAATTTCTGAAGATGAATTCTAACTCCTACCTCGGCCTGCATCTTAACGAAGAAGTCGTTGAGGCCGAGGAAAGGGCATCCGAAAAGTACGGTTCTGGTCCCGGCGCAGTCAGGTTTATCCATGGAACCTACGAGCCCCACGTCGAGCTGGAGGAAAAGCTGGCCGATTTTCACGACAGGGAGTCCTGTGTGATATATTCCTCGGCTTATGCGACAATGACGGGCATAATCCAGCCGCTAACGAACAGCGAAACGCTGATCATTTCCGACGAGCTGAACCATAACTGCATAATCAATGGAATCCGGATGGCAAAACCCAAAGGGAAGGAGATCTACGACCACCTGAACATGGACGACCTCGACGCAAAACTGGAAGACGCCGTCGGGTCTTACGAACGAGTGATAGTAATCACTGACGGGGTTTTTAGCATGCGGGGAGATTACCCGGATCTGGGCAAATTCGTTTCCGTCGCGGAGAAGTACGATCCCGAGTTCGCGGATGGTGTATTTACGATAATGGACGACTCCCACGGCGTCGGCGCTTACGGCGAAACCGGTCGGGGTACCAGTGAAGTTACCGGGGAAGACGGAGTCGACCTGATTGTTTCCACAATGGGTAAGGCACTGGGAGTAAACGGAGGCTACGTGGTTACGGACGAGACGGTTACCCGTTATCTGAGGGAGACTTCCCCCTTCTACATATATTCTAACCCGATAACTGCTCCGGAGGCCGAAGCGGCAATCAAGTCCCTCGAGATCGTCGACAGCCCTCAGGGAGAAGAGATGCTGGATCACTTGAGCGCCATGACGAACTATTTCGAGGAAGGGTTGAAGGATATCGGACACGAGGTCATCGAAGGGCCGCATCCGGTAGTACCTCTTATGGTGCGCGACACCAAAAAGACCCGAAAGATGGTGGATTACCTCAAGGAGAACGAGGTCCTGGCTACCGCGATAGTCTATCCGGTGGTACCGGAGGGTGACGAATCAATACGCTTCCAGATATCCGCCGATCATACCCGGGAGGACCTGGATTACGTTCTTGATAAGATCGATAAGTTCGAGTGAGCCAGGAACAAGTAAAACACCTGGCGTGGTGGCATTTTGAGCGATAAAGATAGTAGGCCGTACGGAGTCCAGGACTGGGGGCTAACCGGTTACGAAAAAGCCCTGGAAAGGCAAAAGAAGGAATTTTCTCGTCGGCTCGCAGGTAAAGGAGAAAATACCCTGGTCGTCACCAGGCATGAACCGACCATTACCATGGGAAAGTCCTCGTCGGAGGATGACATACTAGTTGATGAAAAAGTTCTTAATGAGCACGGGGTTGATCTGGTTGAAATAGGCCGGGGTGGGGGCGTTACTTACCACGGCCCGGGTCAGCTCGTACTTTATCCTATTTTTGACCTGAGGGACTACGACCGGGACCTGAGAGAATTCATTCGTCGCCTCGGGGCCGTGGTCGGGAAAACCGCCGAATCCTTCGGACTTGCTACCGAGTTCAGGGAGGACGAGGAGATAGGGCTCTGGATAGAGGGTAAAAGGGAAAAGCTTGCTTCAATCGGTTTGCGGGTCAAGCGATGGTACACGATGCACGGTATCGCCCTCAACGTCAACCTGGACGAAGAAAAGGCCGGGTTGATTCGGCCCTGTGGTATAAGAGATACCCGGCTGGCTTCGATTGCGGATTTTGCGGACGTCAGTATTGTTGGAGTGAAAGAAGAACTGTTATCTCGGTTTCGAACCGAGTTTTCTTGACTTAGGGGGTACTTTATGGCTACCAAACCGGAATGGATCAAGGCAACGGCACCCGGTGAAACGGAAGCAGAGGTCGAGGTAGGTTCAATTCTGGCAGAGCATGGCCTGAATACGGTCTGCAGGGAGGCGGATTGTCCAAATCAGGGCGAATGCTGGAAGGACGGTACCGCCACCTTCATGCTGCTCGGCGACCTCTGTACGAGAAATTGCCGTTTTTGTGACGTCGATACGGGTGACCCCGATGGAAGTGTGGCGGAAGATGAACCGAGGAGAATCAAGGAGGCGGTAAGCGAGCTGGGGCTGGATTACGTGGTCCTTACTTCCGTCGACCGGGATGATCTGCCCGACGGGGGTGCCGGTATATTCGAAGATGCCGTCAGAGAGATAAAGAATATTCCCGATTCACCCCTGGTAGAAGGCCTTATACCTGATTTTTCCGGCGACGATTCCTCTCTCGAGTTAATCGCGGAAAGCGGAATGGAAGTAGTTGGGCACAACATAGAAACCGTGAAAAGGCTGACTCCGGAAGTCCGGGATCCCCGGGCGGGGTACCGGCTCTCGCTTTCCGTCCTGAAAAAAATTAAGGAATTTGATCCCGATCTGGTAACGAAGTCCTCGATAATGCTGGGTCTCGGTGAGGAGAGGAACGAGGTAGTAGGTGCCATGGAGGACCTGAGAGAGGTCGGTGTCGATATAGTCACGCTGGGCCAGTACCTCAGACCTTCGGAAGACCAGCTATCGGTAGAGAAATTCTGGGAAACTTCCGAGTTCGCGGAACTGGGGGATATAGCAAGAGATCTTGGCTTTTCGGGGGTAGTATCCGGACCGTTCGTCAGAAGCTCTTATAAGGCTAAGGAGACGTACCTGAAGGCAATAGAGGATTAGGTGGAGCTCTGTGGAGCAAAAGAACCTTTTGAGGACGATTCAGGATCTGGAACTGAGGGCTCCTGCCGTGAACATTGCCCTGGAGGAGGCAATAGGGCGGTCCGTCGCTGCCGGAACCGCACCGCCGACGCTCCGGTTCTGGCGAGATTCTAACTCGGCCATCATTGGGAGGTCACAGTCCGCAGGAGAAGAGCTGAATCTCGAGCTCTGCCGCGAGCTGAATCTTCCGGTAGTAAGAAGGCCGAGCGGTGGCGGAACCGTTTTGCACCACCCGGATAACTTAAATTATTCCCTCTACCTCCCGGAAACCGGGTCAAATGGAGTCAGAGAAGAATCCATCAGACTCTCCAGGCCCGTTGCTGCCGCTCTGGAAAGCCTGGGAGTTTCTGTCAGGGTTGAACCAAACGGTTTGTTCGCTGGGGGTACAAAAATCGGGGGCACGGCCCAGTCCCGGCGCTGGGGTTTGCTCCATCACGGTACGTTGCTGCTTGAAGACGGTGAAGTAATGCGCTCAATGGAGAGTCTGCTTCGGGCCCAGCAGGCTGCTTACGAGCAAATTAACCCACAGCTCCCTTCGCAGCCTTCCAGCGTCTCAAACCTCAGGGAACTTTTGAGCGGTAAAGTAAGTAAGGAAGAGTTGACTCGGGGACTGCGAGACGAGTTTGCTCGAAGGCTTGACCTGACACCCGTGGCCGGTAGCGTCTCGGACGATGAATGGAACCGGGCGTTGAATTTGTCCGGAAGCAAGTACTCTTCCGGCGATTGGACTTTCCGGTTTGGTGATAACCTGAAAACCTCCACTAATAAATGATGGAAAAATCAAAAATATGGTGATAAAGATGAAAAAGAGAAGCAGCGATTTGTTTCTGGTTGGTTTGAGTCTTTTGCTGGTCGTTTCTTTTGTTTCTCTCCCCGGTCGTCAGGCAGCCGGTTCGGAACGGGCGGAGCTGGGTTTCTCGCTTGGCGAGGTATTGCTCCGCTGGAGACTGGTTTCTTCCGGCTTCGTTTCTCCCGAGAGCCAGATGGGCGAAGCGGGCCTATCGGGCGCTCTGAACCAGCTGAAAAGCTCGCTTTCGAGCTCCGGTTTCCCGGAGGAAATAGTTAAACGGGTAAAACCGCTGGAAAGGAAGTTGTTAGAAGCAAAGAATCGTTTTCTCTGGCCGATTCAGCTCGGCTACTGGGGTTTTAGCCAATCCGGTTCTTCCGTAACGCTTTCGGGCGCCAAAATTGAATCCATCAGCGAGGAGGCCAGGTTTCAATCCTACAGGTATCTGGAGTTTCCGGACGGGGAAGCCGGAGCTACCGTCGATATTACTAAAAAATCCCTTGGTGCTGGATCCGAGAACTTCACCCTGGAGTTATGGGTAAATCCTTCCGGTACCGTGTCGGGGACCCTGATAGACCTCTCTAGCTGGAGTCTGGCCCTGGAGGATAACGGGCTGGTGCTGGATTTGCCTCAGGGCCCGATTTCCGGAACGGATATAACTGATGGGAGCTGGAGTCACATTGCCCTGGTGACTGACGGGCGAGAGGTCACGGTGTACCAGAACGGACTGACGACGGTGAGCTCCGAGCTCTCAGAACCGCTGGGGATTACCGGAAAGCTAAAGCTCGGTGGAGGTTTCCGGGGGAAACTGGACGAGCTCAGGTTAAGGACGAAAGCAATCAGTCCGGAAGGCGTCAGTTTCGATCGTCCGCTTGATTACCTCCTGGGCTTCCCCGTTATCGGCTGGGTGAACGAGAACTTTGGACCGGACGAACGGTGGAATTTTTATGCTGGCCTGCTTGTTTCCAGCCTTTCCGTCAAAGGTTCCAGCGAAATGGCCACGATAAAACCGGAGAACCTCAAGGATGCATCCGATTTCCTTCTGGGAAAGATAGAAAACGTTCCCGCTCCGCCGGAGGACCTGCCGACCTCCGTCCAGGACGAAGTTACTCAACTGGGGGAGCTGGGTAAGAACGAAGAGCTTACCGAGGAAGACAGGAACAAGGTGAACGATATACTGGAGGGGCTGGTCAATTATCTCGGTTTGAGCTGACCTTGCCCCCCTTCCACCATCGGATGAGTTCGTCCAGGGTTCCATCCTGATGTCGCTGCTGCAGGAGGTCAGCAATAGCCTGTCCTGAATCCGTGCTGAGCAAGGGGATCGTGTTGTCAATCCAGTCCTGGACACCCCTGGTACCGCTTTCCCTGTAGGAGATTGCCTGGAAGACCAGATCAAGAAGGTCCGCGTCCCTCGCCAATCCATGGATTTCGTTTCCTTCTTCCGGGCTCTCGTACAGCTCCTCCATGGACCCTTTCAGCTGGTCCGGAAGGTCTGTTAACTGGTCCTCTATGACATCTGATGATAGGTAGTCCCCTTTGTCCAGATACTTCTGGGCCAGCCAATCCAGGTCGCCCGTTCTGGTCTCCGCGACGTCATGAAAAAGACAGTAACCGGCCACCTGATAGGGGTCGTGTCCTTCCATTTCGGCGAGAAGAAAACCTATGGCCGCAGTACGGAAGGAATGCTCGGCGACGGTCTCGGGTTGCTTGATTCCTAGCTTGAGCCAGCCGGTTCGCGGCGTCCTTTTTAACTGACCAAGTTCAAATATAAACTCGACCAAACCATTCAGATCCTCTTCTTCCGGAGTCAATTTCCCCTCCTGAAATTGGTTGTTTTCAGCGCAATTCCGGTTTACCACCAGAAATCCTGCACCGGAGGTTGGTAACGCCTTGATGCTGAATATGACGATGCACAATTATGCAGTTTTACCCTATCTACGTGCAAGT